>JAQGPE010000773.1 GCA_028293225.1 Akkermansiaceae bacterium
AGAATGCCAGCGCCTCCGGAGGGCCAAGGGCCCGGCTCCATACCAGCCTGGGCCGCATGCCTAGGACCACGAGCCCACGGCGCAGCCGCACGACGAACGCCGGAGGGCGTGGTGCAGGACGAAAAGGTGAGGAGGCGTTCGGTGGGTGGGGTGGGGATTTCCCGGAGGGATGGGCGGCGTGCAACCGGTGGCAAGGTTCGCCACGGGGATGAGGCGGGCGCTCCCCTGCTCCTCAAACTGCGACATTTCTCCCGCGCCCGTCTTGCGTCTACGACGGGTCTAGTAGACCTAGGCCTGGCGGCCCAGGCTGGTATGGGGCCGGGCCTTTGGCCCTCTGGAAGGCACCGGCATTTTACACCTCCTTGGCGGCTTCGGCGGCCTGGCGGAGGCGGATCCGGGTCATCGTTTTCAAGGTGAACCAGTAGGCCACCAGGCCGAGGGGGATGCTGACGATGACCGAGCCGAGCAGGGTCGGGCCGCCGGCGTGACGGAGGTCGGTCAGGGCGGCCATGGTCGCGCTGTGGAAGCCCATGGTCCAGAAGTCGGAGAACTTGAAGTGATGGACGATCGGAGCCTCGATCGACAGGTTGTGCGGGATCTTGTCGCCGCGGCCCATGGCCCACATGCCGACGTTGTACTGGACCTTCAGGATCGGCAGCGCGAAGGGCAGGAACAGATCGTGCAGCGTCACGGCGATCACCGAGGCGATGACATTGCCCCGCGATAGCTTGGTCACGCCCATCGACAGCAGCGTCTTGAAGCCGATGACCGGAACGAAACCGAAGAACGTGCCGATCCCGACGCCACGGGCGATCGATGCGGGGGTGTCCTTGAGACGGGCAATGGTGTCGCCCTTTTCGCGAACCCAGCGGAAAATAAACTTCATGCAGGAAAGTCAGCGCAGCCACCCGGCGGCGCGTTTGGCGTAGTAAGTGAGAATCATGTCGGCACCGGCCCGCTTGATGCCGGTGAGAGCCTCGAGCGCAACCGCCCGGCCGTCGACCCAGCCCGCGGCGGCGGCGCTTTCGATCATGAGGTATTCGCCGCTGACCTGGTAGGCCGCGACCGGCAGTTGCGTGCAGTCGCGGACGCGGGAGATGATATCGAGATAGGGGCCGGCGGGCTTCACCATCACGATGTCCGCGCCCTCCGCCTCGTCGATCAGCGTTTCGCGGATGGCTTCGCGGGCATTGCCGGGGTCCATCTGATAGGTCTTCTTGTCGCCCTCCTTCGGGGCGGATTCGAGCGCGCCGCGGAACGGGCCGTAGAAGGCGGAGGCGTATTTCGCGGAGTAGCTCATGATCGAGATGTCCTGGAAGCCGGCCCCATCGAGAGCCGTGCGCAGGGCGCCGATGCGGCCGTCCATCATGTCGCTGGGCGAGACGATGTCGGCGCCGGCGCGGGCGTGGCAGAGGGCCTGGCGGCAAAGGATTTCCACCGTCTCGTCATTGAGGATGCGCAGCTCGCCGCGGGCGTCGCGCTCGACCACGCCGTCGTGGCCGTCGGAGCTGTAGGGGTCGAGGGCCACGTCGGTGATCACGCAGAGGGCCGGGTAGGCGGCCTTCAGGGCGCGGATCGCGCGCGGGACCAGGCCGTCGTCATTGGCGGACTCCTCGCCGCGGGCGGATTTCAGGTTTTCCTCGATCTTGGGGAAAAGCACCACCGCCGGGACGCCGAGCGCGTGGGCCTCGCCGGCCTCCTTCACCAGTCCTTCCAGCGACCAGCGGGTCACGCCGGGCATCGAGGCGATCGGCGTGTCGGTGGCGTCCTCGTGCAGGAACACCGGCAGGATGAAGTCGGCGGGCGTCAGGACATTTTCGCGGACCAGGGCACGGATCGCCGGGGTACGGCGGTTGCGGCGGGGACGAATGGGCAGATTCATTTCCACGGATACGGGGGAGCGGATCGGGGTGACGCCTGCATGTTACCGGCTGGACGCGTTCCTGCATCAGGAAAATGTCCGCAAAGGACGGCATCAATTTCGCCACCTGCAGAAATCGGCGGCAGTCCTTGTCAGCAGCTTGCCAGGGTGCTTCGGGCAACGGGTCACTGATGGGACTGATTGACTGATGAACTGATTAAAGGCCTGTGATGGATTTCCCGGTCGAAATCTTTGCCTTCAATCAGCGAAATCAGTCAATCAGTCCCATCAGTGATCCGCGGCTGGAATAACGGGGATGGCGATTCTCGCCCTCGGCCCTGGCGCGCTTGGAAATCACCGGCCGGTCAGGAGCCAGCCGAGGTCAGGTCGTAGCCGTCCTTGCCGTCCTTCATGATCCAGCCGAGTTCGGCCAGTTGCTGGCGCATGGCGTCGGCCTGGGCCCAGTCTTTCGCGGAGCGGACCGCCCAGCGTTCTTCGGCCAGGGCGCGGATCTCGGCGGGGACCTCGGCTTCCGGCTCTTCCTCCGGCAGCACCAGACCGAGCGCGCGCAGGACCCGGTTGAAGGCGGCGAGCGCTTTGGCGGCCTCGTCGCCCTCCAGCTTGGCGGCGTCGCGCAGGCCGGTGAAGAGGCCGCCGAGCGCGCCGGCGGTGTTCAGATCGTCATTGAGCGCGTCCCAGGCGGACTGGAACGGGCCGAAATCGACGGCGTCGAAGCGGGCTTCGGCCGGGGCTTTCGCGGCCAGCGTCTTCGCGCCTTTCGCCAGCTTGGCCATCGCCTCGCGGGCGCCGCTGAGGGACTCCAGGGTGAAATTGAGCGGCTTGCGGTAATGCGCACCGATGAGCACGTAGCGCACCTCCATGGCGCTGAAGCCCTTTTCCGCCAGGTCGTCGATGGTGTAGAGATTGCCGACCGACTTCGACATTTTGCCGCCGTCGACCAGCAGGTGGGCGATGTGAAACCAATGCGCGGCGAAGTGGCCGCC
>JAQGPE010000779.1 GCA_028293225.1 Akkermansiaceae bacterium
GTCGGCTACCTGAATGGCCAGCTCGCCACCGGCACCTACGAAGGCAGCGTCGCCGCCACCACCCTGATCGACACCGCGGTCGGAAATGACATCACCCTCGGTGGCTGGTCCACCGATAGCTCACGTCCTTTCCGCGGCGCGCTCGATGAAGTCCACCTCTACCCCCGCGCCCTGACCGCGGAGGAAGTCGCCGCCCTCGCCAGCGTCACCCCGGAGACCAATGCCGCCTCGGCCTGGTTCTTCCGCAACACCGGCCTTACCGCTTCGACCGCGGACGACTGGCAGGCCGATAGCGATGGCGACGGCCTCACCGCCTGGCAGGAATACGCCCTCGGCGGCAACCCGAACCTCGCTTCGACCGCCGTCAGGCCGTCGCTCGATTCCGTCGCCCGGACCTTCACCTTCAACCGCCGCCGCAGCGGCATCGCCGCCTCCCGCTACGTCGCCGAGTATTCCCCCGATCTCACCGAAGGCAGCTGGACCCCGCTGGCCAATCCCACCGTCATCGATCACCCGAGCGATCCGCAGTTGCAAAAGGTCAGCCTCCCAGTCCCGGCAGGCGAAAAAGGCTTCGTCCGCCTCTCCCTCGGCCAGGCCCCGGAGTAACGCCTCAACCTTGCGTCTCCCACAATCGCTTCCCGGGTGCTCCTTCCCCAGGATCTCCGCGAATGATCAGTGACATGGTCCCACCGCAGCGCGGAAAGGAGCGGGGGCTTTCCAGCCCCCCGTCAGACGGCCCACGGCCGCAGGCCGCACGATCCCAGGCAGTCCAGCCGTGTCTCACCGCAGCGCTGCGCCCGATGCCGGCCAAGTGGCTGACACGTCCCGTGGCTGCTCTGAAAGGCCCACGGCCGCAGGCCGCACTTCCCGGAACGATCCACCCTCACCTCACCCATTTCTTTCTCCATCGAATCCCTTAACCAACCTCACCCACCTCCCGCCTTTCATCTGTGCCCGCAGCGTCATCTGCGGTTCCGCTCCAAACCTCACCCAAAACTCCCGCTCGCCCAAAACCCTGTCAAACCTCACCCATTCGACCGTTCAAGAATCCGCAAATCCAAAAAATCGGTGATCCCCTGGCCTGAATCACCCACCTCGCCGAAGGAAGCCCTTTCACTCCAGCACCTGCCGGTTCAGCTGAGTCCTGAACTCCGCCGGATCGGAAGTGGTCGCCGGATTCACCACATACACTTCCCACAGATCCGTGGCCGTCTTCAGTCCCAGCGCCGCCGTCGCCGGGTCGAACTCGCCCCACGCCTCGCCGAGCCCTTCATACGGCCCATGATAAACGGTCCGCACCACCTTCATCGCCGGCCACTCGCCCGGCTTCACCCGCCCGGCCGGTGTGACCTCCGTCGCGGTCTCGATGCAGATCTCGAAGTTGAACTCCTCCGGCGTGATCTCCAGGTGGTGAGTGAACCACGGACCGACCGGCTCGATCCTCTGGGCGGCCAGCGTGCCGAACAGCTCTTCGACCCCCGGCCCCATCACTTCGCCCATCTTCTCCCGCGGCGTGCGGATCGGGACGATGGCGGTGAGCTTGCGGGTGGTCTCGGCGATTTCAGGAGTTTCGATCATGGCGTCTTTTTTCGCAGGGTTCAGGTCAGTCTTCAAAAAGAAGACGCCCAAGCCGAGCGATTTTGGGCGCGATGGCGCAAATTTTCCAGAAAGCCGTCAGCGCATCGCCAGTTGATGCCGGTTTACCACCAGCAGCAGCTTGCCACTACCATCCAGTTCCTGGCATGGCGTCCCGGCCGGGAACCACATCTCGAACTCCGACTTGCGCAGGATCGCGTAGCGAGTCCCGGGCTTGTTCCATTCCCCGGCAAAAGCCTCCTGGCTGATGAACCGGCCTTCCGCGACCTTCGGTTCGGACTCGATCCCGAACTGCATCTCCCCTTGATAGCCGACCACCGTTACCAGCCGGTTGAGATATACCGGCAGATCTTGTGCGTAGAGGCGCAGGCAGTAGACCGAGTCGTCCTGGCGCAGGTGCGGCTTGATCTTCAACGCCAGGCTTTTCGTCGAGCCGGAATCGAAGACGCTGCCGATCATGTTCAGCCCGATCACCAGCGCGATCCCGGTGCCGGCGATGCCGCTCAGGGTCATGCGCGCAGCCTTGGTGAAGATCCCGATGATGGTGACGATGATCCCCGCGGCCAGGCCGCTGACGATCGCAGCCTTCAAAAGTGGCAGCGGGACCTCGAACTCCGCATGTCCCTTGATCCCCGGCAGAAACAGGAAACCAAGTGTCAGGATCACCGCGACCCCGGCAAAGCCGATCGCCGCCCGGCGGAACTGGCCAAGGGATCGCTCGCTCCACAGCTTCGCCAGATGCCGTCCGAGCAGGATCGCCGCTGCGGGAAAGACCGGCAGGATGTAGGGGATCAGCTTCGACTGCGACTTCGAGAAGAAGGCCGTGATGAAGACCACCCAGATCACCAGGAACCACGCCGCGGAATTCTCCTGCCGCGCCTTCCAGCCGCCGCTCAGGGCGCCTTTGACACCGCTCCAGGCGAAGAAGATCCACGGGAACAGCCCGCCGATCAGGAACGGCATCAAGAACCACCACGGCTCATAGCGGCCATGGATACGGGTGGTGAAGCGCAGGAAATGCTCGTGGACGAAGTAGAACCACAGGAAGTCGCCGTTCGCCCGCGCCGCCATGACATGCCATGGCGCGGCGATGGCCAGGAACAGCAGCCCGCCGGGGATGAGATACAGTGGCAGGAGTTGCCTCCACTGCTTCAGCAGCAACGCCCACAGGAAGATCACCGCACCCGGCAGCACGAAGCCGATCAGCCCCTTCGTCAGCGTGGCCAGTGCCATGAAGACGTAGCACGCCATCATCAGCCAGAAGCGCTTGCGGCCTTTCGCCAGCGGCGCGGCCAGGATGAAGGAAAACAGGGCGCCACTGATGGTGACCGCCACCGCCATGTCGAGCAGCACGATCTGCGAGAAGGAGTAGTAGAGAATGCAGGTTCCCAGGACGATCGACGCCCACACGCCCGCGGCCCGGCCATACAAGCTACGGCCCGCCCAGTAGACCAGGAGGATGCCCAGCACCGCGAACAGCCCGTTCCACAGCCGCGCACTGAACTCGTTGACTCCCGTGACCTTGAAGGTCAGCGCCGACAGCCAGTAGAGCAGCGGCGGTTTTTCGAAATACTTCATCCCGTTCAGCCGCGGCGTGATGAAGTCGCCGGACAGCGCCATCTCCCGTGGAATCTCCGCATAGCGGCCCTCGTCGGGATTCATCAGCGGCCGCAAATTGAAAAAGCCGCAGACCCAGACCAGCGCGATCAGTCCGATCACCCCGAGATCCATCAGCCAGGTAAGCCGGACGGTCTTCCCCGGAGAGGGATCAACGGTCGTTTCAGGGGAAGAGGACATCGCGCGCAATCCCATCCGGCAGGGATGGCGGCATTAAGCGCCGGTCCACGTGACAGAATGATGAGAAGCTGAAAATGAAGCGCTTCCGGGATCGCCATTTCTCCTTTCATCGCCGGACCTACGTGAAAAGCAGTATGCCGGCGGATTTACTCGCCAACCTCGGGGGGCAGCGCTTCGTCGGCGCGCAGCGACTGGCGCAGGAACTCGACGTCCTCCGGGTG
>JAQGPE010000792.1 GCA_028293225.1 Akkermansiaceae bacterium
CAGGGCGACCGTGGCCCCGAGTAGAATCTTCAACGTGTCCATGCGGGGGAGGGTGCACCCGGCGCGGGGCGGATGTCAACGCGCCCGGACGGCAGGTAAAATCCGGACCCGCAGTAGCTTCCACAGCTCGCGATCGGCCGGCTGGGGAAAGCTTTCCGCCCAGGGGTTCAACGCGGAGCGGGCGAGAACCGCATCCCCGCCGGCCAGGGTTTCGTTCATGCTCGCCGGAGTGGTCACGGACCGGACCATGGGAAAAGCGGCGCGGAAAGCGGCGCGGGTCCGCATTTGAACCGCGCGGTGGCCGGCGCCGTTGACCAGGTTTGCCAGCACGAGGCCGCCGGGCTTCAGCAGGCGCTTGAGGATCGCGAGCTGGCCGCCGTCCGCGCCATCGGGGCGGAAAACGTCCTCCTTTCCAGCCAGGTAGATGTCGTCGATGACCACGTCAAAGCGTTCCGTGCAGGTGGCGCACCACTGGTAGGCATCGGCGATGTGAATCTCGATGCCGAGGTTTCCCAGATGCATGTGCTCTTTCGCCAGTTCGACAATCTCGGCATCGATGTCGACCGCGACGAAGCGGCAGTCCGGCAGCAGGTGGCGCAGGGTGCGCATGGCGGTGCCGCCGGCGAGACCGAGCATCAGCACCGATTTCGGCGGTCCGGCGGGGCGCAGCAGGGCGGCGGCGGCGAGGTTGTCCCAGGCCAGGCCGGTGAGCAGATTCCAGGCATGCCACCAGGCGTGGATCGCCCCGGCGACGCGGAATTCGCAGGACTGCGGGGATTTCCAGATGGCGACGCGCTGGTAGGAAGTCAGGACCGTGCCGGTGCGGCGGAGCATGGCGCAGCCTAGCAGCCGGAAGGGCGGCGGGAGAAGGCGGGATCGCGCAAATCGCATCCCGGGGCTTGTCAGGGCGGAGAGGGGGTGGTGGGATGCGCCCGATTACCTGAGGCGGGCGCATGGAATCCAGTGAGAATCTGGAGCAGTCGCGCTGCGGTATCCGGCTACGATTTCCCACATGCCAATCTCCGAGCGATCGGGGGTGAAGGCGGGAAGGAGGTGGGGGAGGGGCGAAAGCCGCTCCGCCAGAGCCGGGAGCCCGAATACTTCGACCCACCTCACTCGTCCCGGCGCCGGTTCCGGATCAGCGGCGCCGCGAGTGCCTTTCCGCGAAAGGAAGGCGACGGGAGCGGAGGAGAAGCCGGGACGAATGAACGCATCCACGGTCTCCACCTCTCTTCACCGGGAACACCAAACGAAGAGATCGATCATGAATCACACCTACCTGAAGGCCCTCGCCACCGCGGGCGCCACGGCCCTGCTTGCCCTGAACTCCGCCAGCGCCGCCACCATCACCTTTGACGAGCTGCCACTGGGCAGCGGCGGCTACTGGAACGGCTCGACCGCCCCTGCCGGCGGCCCGACTTCCCAGGGCGCGACCTTCCACAACGACTACACGGCCTCCTTCGACTCGTGGTCAGGCTTCGCCTACTCGAACCTGGGCGACACCACCACGGCCGGCTTTGGCAACCAGTACAGCTCCTTCGCCGGTGGCGGTGTGGGCGGCACGGGCAACTTCGCCCTGGCCTATATCTTTGACCCGGCAGTGGTCACCTTCAACGGCCTGGTCGATATGACCGGCGGGGGAGCCTCGATCACCAACACGACCTACGCGGGTCTCTCGATGCAGAACGGCGATTCCTTCGCCAAGAAATTCGGCGGCGTCAGCGGCAACGATGCCGACTACTTCCTGCTGACCATCCAGGGTTACGCCGGCGGCATCGCCACCGGCGCCGCGGTGAACTTCTACCTGGCGGACTTCCGTTTCGCCGACAACAGCCAGGACTACATCGTGAAGGATTGGACCAATGTCGATCTCTCGCCGCTGGGCCAGGTGGATGAGATCCGCTTCTCGCTGAGCTCCTCTGACAATGGCAACTTCGGGATGAACACCCCGGCCTATTTCGCGATCGACAATCTGACCTCCGTCCCTGAGCCGTCGGCGGCAGTGCTGGCGCTGGCGGGTGCGGCCTTCCTGCGCCGTCGTCGTCGCTGATCCTGGTCTCAAGCGGCCGTGCTGTCCCTTTGCCGGGGCGGCAGGGCCTTTCCGGGAGCCATGATCCGGCCACTTACGATCTGTTGTGCCCACGGCCTGGTCTGGCTGGCCGTGGTTGCGCAGGTGCGTGCCGAGGAAGAGCAGGAGCAACTGCCGGAAATGGTGGTGCAGGGGGTGCGCGGCAGCGTGCTGCCCGCCCACTTCGCCGGCAGCGCCACGGTGATCGATTCGGAGAAGATCTCGAACTCCGGGGCGCGCTCGGTGGCGGACCTGCTGGTCAGCGAGGGGAACCTGGTGCTTTCGAGCACCTCGGGGAATACCTCTGACGGGCAGGTGCAGCTGCGCGGCTTCGGTGAGAACGCCGCCTCGCGGGTGCTGGTGCTGGTGGACGGGCAGACGATCAACCGGCCGGACATGGCGGGCATTTCCTGGCTGGAGGTGCCGCTGTCACGGATCGAGCGGGTGGAAATCCTGCGTGGCAGCCAGACGGCGCGCTTTGGCGACAATGCGGTCGGCGGGGTGATCAACCTGATCACCAAGACCGGCAGTGAGAAGCCGGTGACGACCGTGGAAGCGGCGGGCGGTAGCGATGGTTATTTCCTGACCCGGGCCGGCTATTCGCAGAAGATCGGCGATCAGGATTTCTCCGTCGATCTGGAGCGCAACCTCAGCGACGGCTGGCGGCAGAACTCGGCGACCGAGCTGGAGTCCGCGTCCGCGCGCTGGCGGAAAACGTGGGCCAAGCGGGATGAACTGCGACTGGGCTTCGGCTGGACCGACGAATACGGGGAGTTTCCCGGGCCGTTGTCGAAGAGCCGCTACCTGGCCGATCCGCGGCAGTCGATCTACACGCTGGCGGGACAGGGCGATGAGTATTTCAGCGAGCAGACCACCTGGCGCGGCGATGCGACGCTGGTGCTCGGGGTGGGCGATCACGGCAGTGTGAAGGTCCCGGTCACGTGGTCGCGGCGCGATCAGTCGTGGAACTTCGGACCGGGCTCGCACACCGACAATCTGCTGGATGCCTACACGATCGCGCCGGAGTTCCGCTATGAGGGTCGGAACTGGTCGGCGACGATGGGCGGCAACTACCGCCGCGACACGCTGGATCTCCAGCAATACGCGGAGATCGCGCGTATCCACCGGACCGCGGAGGCGGCGCTGGATCGGGACGTGTATGGCGTTTTCACCAACTTCGAGTGGGAGCCGTGGAAGAAATGGCATCTGACCGGCGCGGCGCGCTTCGAGCGGGCTGAGGTCGATGCGCAGGCCCGCAGCCTGGTGGATCCGGACAGCAGTGCGCTGAACTTCGCGCGCTCGAATGCGGAATCGAACAGCGGCTTTCAGATCGGGATGAAATGGGAGCCAACGGCGGCGTGGTCGGCATGGCTGCGCTATGACCGGCTCTACCGGCTGCCCTCGACCGACGAGATCGCTTCTTATCAGGGCTATCCGCTGACGGTTCCTTTCAATGATCAGCTGCACGCGGAGCGCGGCCACAACGTCGAGCTGGGCGCCGAGTATGCGCCGGGGGCGTGGAGTTTCCGGCTGAATGGCTTTGCGCAGTGGCTGGAAGGGGAGATCGCGTATGACTACCTGCGCAACCTGAACGTCAATTTTTCCAACACCCAGCGCATCGGGATCGAGGGCGACATTGGCTACCGGACCTCGATGTGGGAGGCCAAGCTGCACGCCGGCTGGCTGGACGCGACATTCACCGACGGCGCCTATGCCGGCAACAACGTCTACCTGGTCCCGCATGTCGATGCCACCGCGCTGCTGGCCTGCCACCCGGTGAAGGAGCTGACGCTGCAGGGGGAATACCAGTACGTCAGCAGCGCCTTCGAAGGGAACGATTTCCAGAACACCGCGGAGAAGCTGCCCTCGCATGGGGTGGCGAACCTGCTGATCCGCTACGAATTCAAACCCGGCCTGTCCGGCTACCTGCGGGTGAACAACCTGCTGGATGAACGCTATGCGACCGTGAAATACAGCGGGGTGTGGTATCCCGCCGCCGGCCGCCAATTTCAACTCGGCCTGCGCCGCGAAGTATGATCCGTCCCTGCCTTGCCCTCCTTCTGTTAGTGTCCATCGCCCGTGCTGC
>JAQGPE010000816.1 GCA_028293225.1 Akkermansiaceae bacterium
TGATGCAGAGCATCTCGAAGCACGTCCCGGCCAAGGCCCACGTGCTCTTCGGCGCAGCGATCGATCCCGCCATGGGCGAGTCGCTCAGCATCACCGTCGTCAGCGCCCTGCCGGAAGACCGCCTGCACGCCCGCCGCGCGACCGGCCTGACCGAACGCCCGGCGCTCTTGGAGCCAAGCGATGGCTTTGCCGACTCCGCGCCCGAGCCGGAACCCGAGCCAGAGCCGGTCCCGGAACCCGTAAAAGCTATCGAGCCGGAACCTGAACCGGCCCCTGAGCCAGAACCCGAACCGGAACCGGAGCCAGTGGTGGTCGCCAAGGCGGAAGTCCCCGCTCCGCCCGTGGAGAAGGTCCCGTCGATCTCCGAGAAGATCTTCCGCGAAGAAAAGAAGGAGGAGGATCTTTCGTCTTACGGCTTCAGCCCGGTGAAAGCCGTCACCACTGGCGCCACGACCGTCACCGTGGATGTGGAGGACTTCGCCCCCTTCGCCGAGTCCCGCGACGAAGCCCCTGCCGCTGCCGCTGCCGTGGTTGCTCAGCACAAGACCGCTCCAGCCTCCGAAGTTGCCGGGTCCGATGTCGCCGCCGATTTTGCCGGCGCGGTGGTCGAGCCCGCGCGGAAGGAGCCGTGGACTCCGGCGATCCCTCCGGCCAAGCCCGCTGAAACCAGCGACTTCGCGCCGATCGATGAACTGCCGGAATTCGACGAGCCGATTCCGCCGATCAAGGCCCGTCCGAAGGGCACCCAGTCCGAGCTCAGCTTCGACGGCGGCCCGCGCGGCCGTTTCGAAGGGGCCAGCCCGACCCTCTTCGAAGGCGAAGACCTCGACGTCCCGGCCTTCCTCCGCAAGAAACGCTGAATCGTTCCAGCCCCTCACAAAGCCGCGATCCCTCCGGGGTTCGCGGCTTTTTTTCGTTTACTACGAGATCGCTAGTAATCAGCTCAAAGAGCGCCGAAGGTGCGAAATGTGGCAGCCAGGGGTGACCGAAGGGAACCCCTGGTAAACTTCGTGCAATCGCACGCACTTCGGTCGCTCGCCGACCGCCTCCGGCACGCGGGACGCGCATTTGTGTCCGCGCAAATCCCACCGTATTCGATCACGAAAAGACCCCCCTTTTTGACAGGTGCGGCCTGCGGCACTCTCACCCCCCCTTCACCGAAGCCTTCCGCAACCGGTCCATGATCGCCACCCCCAGCCCGACCTCACTCACCGGCTCCACCACGATGGCATCCAGCCCTTCCTCATCCATCATCCGCATCACGTAGAACAAGCGGATCGCCGCCTCCTGCAGCTTGCCGCTGCCGGGGCTCAGCTCCTCCACCAGCTCCCACTCATGCAGATGCAGGTAGCCCGCCTTCTCATCGCCGCGATAGCTGATCAGCCCGTAGCGCTTGTCCGGCTCCGGCTTGAAATCGGAAGGCTTGTCGAACATCAGCAGCGGCGTCTCCGGCGCGTAGTGATGAGCCAGCTGCCCTGGAGCATCCGGCGCGTCGGCCTTGCGCTTCTCGATCACCACCTTGCCGAACTTCTGCAGTTCCTCCTTGGTGACCGGTCCGGCCCGCAGCACGCGGATCAGCGGCCGGGTTTCACCCAATTCGATCGAAATGATCGTGCTCTCGATCCCCTGGTTACAGGCACCGCCATCGACGATCAGCGGAATACGGCCGCCCAGTTCCTTTTCCACCGCGCTGGCGGAAGTCGGGGAAATCCGGCCGAAGCGGTTGGCGCTCGGCGCCGCGATCGGTCTGCCGAGAGCCCGCCCGATCGCCCGGAAAATCACATTGGCGCTCTGCCGCACCGCCACCGTCGGCAGTCCGCTCGTCACCAGGTCCGGCACCTTGGCGGACTTCGGCAGCAGGATCGTCAACGGTCCGGGCCAGAAAGCGCCCGCCAGCGATTTCACCACACTCTCCAGTTCTTCCGGCATCTCGGCCACTTCAGCCAGTTCCCGGTAGGCGGCGATGTGGACGATCAGAGGGTCGAAATCCGGCCGCTCCTTGGCGGCGAAAACTTTCGCCACCGCCTCGGGGTTGAAGGCGTCCGCCGCCAGTCCATAGACGGTTTCCGTAGGCACGGCGACGATCTCGCCGCTGGCCAGCAGAGCCGCGGCTTCGCGCACCGCGTCGTTCATGTCGTCTTCGTAGGCGGAGATGGTCCGGGTGTCAGGCACGCCTCAGCCTGAAGGGTTCGCGCGGTTTTAGGAATTTCAAATTTCAGGGATCGGATGTTGTGTTTGTATCTTTGCGCCGCGCGCGCCGCTGCTATGCTTCGCGCATGCTTCACCCCGAACCTCTGCCGAAGAACATCGTTCTGATCGGCTTCATGGGATGCGGCAAAACCACGATCGGTAAAAAGCTCCAGCACATGCTCGGCTACCCGATGATCGATATCGATCACCTCATCGAGGAAAAGGCCGGCATGCCGGTCAACGCCATCTTCTCAGCCTTCGGAGAAAGCCAGTTCCGTGAGCTGGAGACGGCGGTGCTTCACGAACTCACCGCCCCGGACGCGCCCCGCCGGATCATTTCCACCGGCGGCGGGATCGTCAGCCGCCGCCAGAACCGCCGCCTGCTTCACCAGCTCGGCTTCGTCGTGTGGCTGCAGGCCCCTGTTGATGCCATCCTGGAGCGGACCGCCCGCAACAAGGACCGCCCGCTGCTGCAGACGGAAAATCCCCGCCAACGGATCGAGGCTCTGCTCGATCTCCGGACCCCTTGGTACCAGGAAACCGCGCATCTCGCGGTCGATACCTACGGCCTGGATGCGGAGGAGGTCGCCACCGGCATCCTGGAAAGCGCGCGCTACCACTTTGCCGCGAAGCCCTGAGCGGCCCGGGTCAGCGGCCCGGCATGAGGTCGTCGTCGTCTTCCATGATCATGTGCTCCTGCTTCAGCGTGCTGGCGCGCTCGCCCGCCTCCTTCGCCCCTGGACTCGGCAGCGCGGCGTGCTTTTTAGCCACCTTGATCGCGGCCTCCCACTTGTGGGCGTCTTCAAGCAGGCGCCGGGCGCAGACGCCGCAATTGTCGATCCATTGCCAATCGCTGACCTGGCCCTGCTCGGCCTTGGTCAGGTCGAGCACGGAGTAGTAGGCGTCCAGCGCCTTGCTGGGTTCGTCCTTCCTCTCCAGGGTCAATCCGATCCGGTACTGAAGCTGGAAGCGCCGCGGCGAATCCTCGGGAAGGTCAGCCAGCAGGCCGCTGTAGAGGGCCAGAGCCTTGTCGAAATTGGCCTTGTCCGCTTTGCCGCTGGCATAGAGCGCTTCACCCAGCATCAGACCGGCGGTCATCCGCAGCGGATCGTCCTTCTTCATGGCTTTCAGCCATGGCTCCAGCGTGGCGATCGCCTCAGGCAGCCGGCTCATGGTGATCAGCGCGTCGGCTTTTTCCAGCCGGGCCAGATCGGCCAGCGAGCCTTTGCCGGCGATGACCTTGTCGAAGAGGCCGATGCTCTGCTCGCGTGATTGCACGGTGGCGAGCGCCGCCGAGCGGGCGGCCAGCAGCTGGGCGGGCTGCGCCAGCGGACCGTCCGGCCGGGCGGCCACCAGGTTCTGGAAAACCAGCTGGGCGGCATTGAATTCCTTGTTCTGGAAGCGGGCGTTGCCGAGCTCAAAGGTGATTTCTTCCCGGCGCGGATCGTCCGGATTCGCCTTCAGGAAATTCCCGGCCAGCTCCACCGCGGCGCCCCAGTCGCCCGAGCGCGTTTCGACCCGGATCTTGGCCAGCGCCAGTGATCCGGCGGGGACGGCAGAGTTGACGGGGATACTCTCCAGTTGAGCCTTGGCCAGCGCCAGATCAGGCACGGACGCCTCCAGCGCGGCGTGCGCACATGCCAGCCGAGCTTCCGCCAGACGGGGGTGGCTGGGATTGGCGATGATGAACTGGTCCAGCGCCTTCAGCCCTTCTGGATTGCGATGCGCGGCCAGAAACAGCGCCCGCTCCAGGGCGAGATCGGCGGAGTAGGGTTCGGCTCCGGAGCTCTTCGTAAAAGTATCGAAAGCCGGCAGATTGTCAGTCGCCAGCATCGACGCTGCCGCATTCAAACTGGCCGTCCGCCGGGCGGGGCCATTGAGAGAATCGGCCACGTCTTTCAGCGTCTCAGCGGCTTTCTGATAGTCGCCGGCGAGAAACTGGCCATGCGCCGCGGTGATTTGGGCCGCGGCTTCGAGTGACCCCTCACCTGAATCCTGGGCGGCGAGACGCTCGACGCCCTCCAGCACCAGGGCCGCTTCCTCCTTCCGGCCGGGGTCCTCCAGGTTCCACCGCGCCAGCTCCCACAGCGCCCGCAGCGCCAGCGGGTGATTCGGATATTCGACGATCAGCCGCTTCAGCAGCTTGCGTGAGGACGATTTGAAGATTTCGGATCCTTCCCGCCGCATCCCCAGCGCCCGGTAGTAGAGCGCCTGGATGTTGAAATCATTGTCCGTGGGCGCGTCCACCGGCCACACCGTTTCGGCGCCGTCTCTGGAAGGACGATTGGCGTCCAGCGGCGGATCTTGAGCCAGCAAGCTCATGCTCGGCGGAATCACCGGGACGGGCATCCAGCTTTCCAGCAGGTCCAGGATCGCGTCGTTGGGAGCGATGTCCTTGGGCGGCAGGCACTGGTAGAGCTGCTCAAATGCCGGGCCGAGGTTCGGAACGCCCTCGTTCTGCCGGAGAAATCCCAGCAAGCCATCTCCCGCCGCGACCCGCTCGCCTGCCGCCAGCTGGACCTGCGCCAGGCCGATCGCCGCGTCCCGCTTCTGGAGCCGGCTGATCGGATTTTTACTCGCCAGCAGCCCGGCGAAGATCACGGCGGCGGATTTGCCGTCGCCAGTCGCCAGCAGCGCCCGGGCCCGCAGCAGGGAGGTCTCTGTGGCCCGTATTCCTTTGACGCTACTATCCGGCGGCAGCATCGCCAGCGCATCGGCCGGGCGGTTCAGGCTGAGTAACATGACCGCGCTCTTCAGCTTCGAGCTTTCCACGATCGCCGGGTTCTTATCCTTCAGCAACGGCGCGATGGTTTCCAGCGCCTGCTTCGAATCGCCCAGCGCCTCCTCCAGTGCGGCACGGGTAAAGATCGCCTCGGTCCGGTGAGGGGCATCGGGGGCCTGGGTCTTGTCATCCAGCAGCTCCGCCGCTTCGCGCAGATGGCCGGTTCCTGCCAGAGACTGGGCTCTCCAGAAAGGCAGCTCCGGGTCGTCCTTCAGGACCGGGTCGGCCAGCACCTTGTCGGCAGCCGCGAAGTCCCGGTCGCGGATCTTGGCCTCAGCCAGACGGAAGAGGATGATCTTCTTCTCCGCCGCATCCAGATCCGGAGTTTGCAGCGCGGTTTCGAAGCGCGATCCGGCGATGTCCCACAGATGGGAGGACATCGCGTCCAGACCTTCGCGGTAAGCGGGCAGCAGGTCCGGCTTCGGCGCTCCATGAGCCAGCGCCAAGGCAAGCGGGGCGATGAGAAGCGGGCGGCGGAGCATGCCCGGAGCCTAGCGCGACGATTCCGTGCTGGCCAGCGGGGAGTCGGAAAGGATGCGCCGTAAATCACCGGCCGTCACCCCCAGCAGAGTCGCCGCTTCCCGCATGTCGCCGTCCTGGCGCTCCAGCGCCCGGGCCGCCAGTTCGCGCTGGACCCAGACCACGCCGTCGGCCCCTGCCGGCACCGCATCGATCAGTTGGTCGAGCGCGCTCTTGAAGCTGCCGCGCATCGCTCCCGGCGCGTCGGCCAGCGGGATGTCGCCCGGCAGCAGCACGGTCGAGGAGGCCAGCGCGCAGGCCCGCGCGATGGTGTTTTCCAGCTCGCGGACATTGCCCGGCCAGCGGTGCTGCTGGAGCAGGTTGACCGCTTCGGCCGACAGGCGGATGCGCGCCATGCCGTTCTTGCGGGTGATCCGCTGCAGGAAAAATTCGGCCAGCAGCGGGATGTCCTCCGGCCGCTCGCGAAGCGGGGGCAGGCGGACTTCCACCACGTTCAGGCGGTAGTAAAGGTCTTCGCGGAAACGGCCGGCGGCCACTTCATTGGCGAGATTCTTGTTGGTGGCGGCCACGATCCGCACGTCGCCGCTCATCGTTTCGTTCGAGCCGACCCGCGAATACGAGCCGTCCTGCAGCACGCGCAGCAGCTTCACCTGCACCGACAGCGGCATATCGCCGATCTCGTCGAGGAACAGGGTGCCGCCATCAGCCTGCTCGAAGCGGCCGGCGCGGCGGGCGATCGCCCCGGTGAAGGAGCCCTTCTCATGACCGAACAGCTCGCTCTCCAGCAGATTTTCCGGGATCGCGCCGCAGTTGATGGTGATCATCTCCTGCTGGCGGCGCGGCGAGTATTCGTGCACCGCCTTGGCCACCAGCTCCTTGCCGGTGCCGCTCTCCCCGGTCACCAGAACCGGCGCATCGGAACGCGCGACGCGGCCGACGATCTTGAAAACATCCTGCAGCGCCCGGGAAACGCCGATGATCTTGACCCGTCCGTCCAGGATCGGAAGTTCGGCCGCCGGGTGATCGGCCATGCGCCGGTCCTCCACGATCTGCAGCGCGTTTTCCACCACCGGCCGCAGCTCGAAGGGCAGCGCTTCCTTGCGCAGCACGTCATGCGCGCCGCGCTGGGTCGCCTCGATCACCTGGCCGGTGCTGGGGAAGCCGGCGGTCAGCACGATGATCGTGGTCGGGGAAATCTGGCGGATCCGCGAGACCAGCTCCAGGCCGTCGTAGGGCTGGATCGCGATGTCGGAAATCACCAGGTCGACCGGGGTCCGCTCGACGACCTTGGTCGCGTTGTCGGCATTGTCGCATCTCAGGATCCGCACTCCGGCCGCACCGAGATGTTTCGTGGCCCAATCGAGGAAGTCATGATCCTGATCGACGAGCAGGATGGTTTGTTCCGTGGGGGCTTCCGACATTTCGCTGGCAGCGAAAGTGCAGCAAGCGGCCAAAGCGTGCAAGCGGAGGGTGTGTATGCGCGACAAACACCGTCCGAAACCGCACTTTCGCGCCGCTTCCGCCCTTTTTCAGAGGCCGCCGAAGCGACGGTGCCGCCGGGAGTACTCCTGGGCGGCTTCAAACAGGTCGGCCTGACGGAAATCCGGCCAGAACTTCTTCACGATCACGATTTCCGAGTAGCTGATCTGCCAGAGCAGGAAATTCGACACCCGCAGCTCGCCGGAAGTCCGGATCAGCAGGTCGGGATCGGGGATCCCTGCGGTGAACAGCCGCGAAGCGAACATCGCGTTGTCGATTTTCGCCGGGTCGATTTTACCGGCGACCGCGTCGGTGGCCAGCGCGCGGGCGGCCTCGACGATTTCCTCGCGGGAGCCGTAGGAAAGCGCTAGCACCAGAGTCAGTGACTTGTTGCCGGAGGTCCGCTGGATCGCTTTTTCCAGCTTGGCGCGGGTCCGTTTCGGCAGGCGTTCCAGGTGGCCGATCGCCGCCAATTTCACGTCCTGGCGCATCAGTTCCTCGGCCTTCTCTTCCAGAAAGCGCTCCAGCAGAGCCATCAGCGCGGTGATCTCCGCCAGCGGCCGGCTCCAGTTTTCGGAGGAAAAGGCATAGAGGGTCATGTACTCGACCCCCATTTCCTTGCAGGCTTCCACGCACTCGCGGACGGATTCCGCCCCGGCGCGGTGACCCGCCCGGCGCGGCAGGCCGCGCTCCTTTGCCCAGCGTCCATTGCCATCCATGATGATGGCGATGTGGCGGGGCATGGATTTTCCTTCGGTCATGGGAGGTCCGCAACAGGAGCGGGTATGAACGCAGGGATGATGAAGAGCAGGTGAAAAAAGTTACGCAACCAGGGTTTGGGCGCGGTCCGGACCGACGCCGACGAACTGCACCGGTGTTTCGCAGAGGTCGCTCAGGCGTTGCAGGTAGGCCTTCGCGTTGACCGGGAGATCGGCGAAGGCGGTGCAGCCGCTGGTGTCCTGCTGCCAGCCGGGAAGCTCCTCATACACCGGGACCGCGCGGTCCCAGGCGTGGCGATCGGCCGGCGGCAACTCGTGGATCACGCCGTCGATGTCGTAGCCGGTGCAGATTTTCAGGGTCTCGTACTGGTCCAGGCCATCGACATTGGTCACGGCCAGGCCGGTCGCGCCATTGACCATGCAGCCGTGGCGGAGCAGCACCGCATCCAGCCAGCCGCAGCCGCGCGGGCGGCCGGTGACGGCGCCGAACTCGCGGCCGAGATCGTGCAGATACTGGGAAAGCCCTTCATCGACGGTCGGGAAAGGACCGGAGCCGACGCGGGTGGTGTAGGCCTTGCAGACCCCGACCACCGCCTGGATCGCCGTTGGTGGCATCCCCGTGCCGGTGCAGGAGCCGCCGGAGGTGGTGTTCGACGAAGTGACGAACGGGAAGGTGCCGAAGTCGATGTCGAGCAAAGTGCCCTGGGCGCCCTCGAACAGGATCGTCTTGCCTTCCTTCCAGGCCTTGTGCAGCACCGGAATGGTGTTGGTGACGTGCGGACGCAGACGGGTGAAAGCGGTCAGCACCTCGTCGGCCTGGGCCTTGGCGTCGAAGGTCGGCAGGCCGTATTCCGCCAGCACCTTGTTCGCCTCGACGGTGCGGTAGCCGACCATTTCGCGGAAATAGGCTTCATCCAGCACGTCGGCGATGCGTAGGCCGTTGCGGTTGATCTTGTCGCAATACGCCGGGCCGATGCCGCGCTTGGTGGTGCCGATCTTGCGGTCGCCGAGGGCGGCTTCGCGGGCGGCGTCGAGCTCTTTGTGCAGCGGCAGCACCACGTGGCAGCGGTCGGAAATGAGCAGCTTGTCCGCGGTGATCGAGACCCCCTGGGCTTCCAGCCGGCCGATTTCCGCGACCAGGCCGATCGGGTCCACGACCACGCCGTTGCCGATCACGTTGACCTTGCCGTCCCACAGGATCCCGGAGGGCAGCAGGCTCAGGATGTACTTCGTGCCCTTGGCAATCACCGTATGGCCGGCGTTGTTACCACCCTGGCCGCGCACCACCACATCGGCGGTCTCGGTGAGGTAATCGACGATTTTGCCTTTTCCTTCGTCTCCCCATTGGAGACCGGTGACAATGGTATTCATTTTTTAACCGCGAATGGACGCGAATGGACGCGAATAATTGAAAATGAAAGACTCAGTGGGTAAGGGCGATTCGCACCCACTCGAGCTTACGCTTTTTGAAATTGATGATCAGTCCGACGGGGAGGCAGGTGATGCGCAGGTAGTTCATCATCTGGCCACGTTCGTGATCCGTGACGTGGTCGATGGTCTTGGTG
>JAQGPE010000008.1 GCA_028293225.1 Akkermansiaceae bacterium
TGGGATCGGTACCCTGGGCATATTCCTGAAAATTGGTCAAGCCGTCATGATCGTCGTCGCCGTCCGGACCGCTGGTGAGCCCCCGGACGAGCAGCCAGCCACCGAAGAAATCCGGCGTGGTAAAGGAGAGGGTGCCGCCCGACTGGGGGATCGCATTGTCCGCATTGGCGGCCAGGATGCGGTAGTAGTAGGTGGTCTTCGCGGTCAGGCCGGTGAGGGAGCAGTCGACCGGGGCGACCTTTCCAGCCGGATAGCTGGTGAGAGCGACGGTGGTAAGGGAGGGACCGGTGAAGTCCGCGGTGGTGCCGTACTGCAGGGAGACGGTCGTGGGCTTGCTGCGCGAGTCAACGGTGGCGCGAACGCTGGCGGCCGACCAGTTGGTGACGGTGGCCGACTGGCCCGTGACGGCGGGACCGAAGCGCAGGCGGAAGATCTGGCCGCCACCGCCAGGCAGCCCATCCGGCCCGGTGCCGCCGAACTGGGTGACGCCGTAGAGATTCCCATCGGTCCCGGCCCGCAAGTTATTAGGAAACGACCCGTTGTCCCAATTGAAATTCACCACGGTGCTGACCACACCCCCCGGGGTCATTTTGAAAATACTGCCCTGGTTCCAGTCCGGATCGAAGCCTCTGGTGGTGCCATAGAAATTCCCGTCGCCCGCCTGGACCAGCGCCACCGGCTGGAGGTGCTCCTCCGGCAGGGTGGCGCGCACGGTGAAGACCCCGGCGAGGGTCAGCCTGAAGACGATTCCCAGGCCTGAGGCAGCCTCCGGACTGGTGCCGTAGTAGAATCCATCCACACCCTGGATCAGGTCGCCGGGAGCGCCGCTGGCCCCGGGGGCAGTGAAGCGCACCAGCGGAGTGAAGGCACCGGAGGCGGCGCGCTTCAGGATCACGCCGGTCTTGTCGCCGCCGTTGCCCAGGGTGATGGCGTAGAGATTTCCGTCCCGGGCCTGGACAAGCCGGGCCGCACAGACCGGAGCGGTGGTGACACTGGGCGTGAAGGACAACACATTGGTCACCACGCCGGCGGGAGTGACCTTGAAAATATTCCCCTGATGGGTGGCGCCGCCATAGAGGCTGGTGCCGTAGAGATTGCCATCACTGGCGGCGAGGAGAGTATTGGGATTCCAGCCATTGACCTGGTCAAAGCCAGCGAAGATGGAGCTGCCCGCGCCGGACGGCGGGGAGGATGGAACGATGCGGATGACCGAGCCCGTCGCGGGAGGCACGCCGGATCCGGTATTCGTAGCGGTGTAGTAGTTTCCGTCCGGCAGCTGGACGAGCGGGACCTGCGGGGAGACGCCATCGATGCCGCTGAAGCTCATCCGCTGCTGGAAAGCGCCCGCGGAATCGATCTTGAAGAAAGTCCCGACATTGTCGGGACCGCCGAGCAGGGTGGTACCGTAGAGAGAGCCGTCCGGAGACTGGGAGATGCCGGTGGGGAGGTTGGGTACCGAGGTCGAGCCGAGATCGGCGACCACGGAAAACTCCCTGGCCATGCTGATCTTGAACAGGGCGCCCTTCTGGTTCAGGCCTCCCGCGGAGGTGGCTCCATAGAGCTGGCCGTCCGCCCCCACCGTAAGCCCGGCGGAGGTCGCCGACTGCCCGGGTAGAGCGGAAACGGCGGAGATCTGCCCGGCGGGGCTGATGCAGTAGATCGCGCCGCCCTGGAAAACGCCGCCCGCGCTGGTGGTGCCGTAGAAACTACCGTCCGGCGCCTCGACCAGCTCGCTCAGGGGATTGGTACCAAAGATGCCGCCGAGGCTGGCGAGCGGCGTGAACACGCCTGTCGGCGTGACGCTGAAAACCGTTCCCGCCTGGGAGCTGCCGCCGGTGGCGGTCGTGCCGTAGAGCTTGCCGTCACTGCCCTGGATGAGACGGGCACGGGAATAGGAGGCCGGAAGGTCCGCGATCTTCACCGGTGCATTGCCAAAGCGGTCAAAGCGGACCACCGAGCTGACGCCGGACTGGGCGTTCAACGTTGAGTAGAAGTAGCCGTCGCTGCCCAGGGTGAGGCCGTTGCTGGGAGGAGGGCCGTTGAGCTGGCCATACTGGGTAAGACCCTGATAGTCGCCGCTTTTGCTGATTCTGAAAAAGGTTCCGCCACCAAAGGTGCCGCCCTTGTTGGTGATGCCGTAGAGCTGGCCGTCGGGTCCCTCCGCCAGGGCGGAGTCCGCCCGGGAGCCGTCGCCGCCGTTGAAGGACTTCAGCACCGTGAAGACGCCGCCGGGAGTGATTTTATAGACGGTCCCGGCCAGTTCGTAGCCGCCGCTACTGGTGGTGCCGTAAAAATTCCCGTCACTGGCCAGCATCAGGCCATTCGGCGCGGAGCCCTCGCCATCACCAAAGCTGTGGAGCAGAGTCAGTTCACCCGCAGTGCTGATACGGTAGATGCTGCCCCGGTGGAACCGGCCGCCGCTCGAGGAAGTCCCATAGAGACTGCCGTCCGGCGCACGGACCATGCTGGATTGGATGGTGTCCGGCGAGTCCTCCGGCCGGGAGGCAAAAGCGTAAACACTTTCATAGACCGGTGGTGAAATCACGGCCTGCGCGGGTGAGGAAAACAACGCGAGAAGGCTTAGGCAAAGGGGGGCGGGATCGGAAAGGAATCGCATGCGGCATCGTCTGAAGGAGGAGAACTGAGTCCCGCAGAAGCTGGGAGAAGTTATAGGATACCGGTGAGATGAGTCGATGGGATTCTCCCGCAGAGCAGGCCATGACGAGTGACAAGAAGCTGCGAATTCTCCCGGATCTGAAGAGAGGGGTGAACCGCAGCAGGAAGCATTCTTGCTGCCCGTCGAACTCGCGCGGATCCTGGGCAGTCAGGTCGCCCGAGGTTCCGATTGAGACCGCTGAGTCCGGACACAAAAAGGCCGCCGCCAGGCTTTCGCACTGACGGCGGCAGAGGATTCCTCAATCCAAATTCTTACTGGGCGTTGGTCGTGTCCACCAGACGGGCGAACAGCTTGGCGCCGGAAGCAAGCGAAGCCGGCAGGGTCACGACCACCTTGTCGACCCCTGTGGCAAAGCCATCCGTCGTCGACGCCACCGCGGCAGCAGGAGCAGCGGTCCAGGTCACCAGGTCAGCGCTGTACTGAACCCCCGGGTTCAGGTAGGCTGAGGCCGAGGTGCGGCGGAAGGTGAAGACCAGGTTGCCGGAGCTGTCGCGAACGGCTGTCGGCAGGTTGGCCGTATCAGCGACCTTCGGGTTGCCACCGATCACGAACTCGATGCCGTTCTTGATGCCATCGCCATCCGGGTCGGCGGTCGTAAGAGCATCGGCACCGGTCAGACCCGCCGCAGACGCCCAGGCGTCGAAGCCGCTCTGAGGAGTGCCCGACTGAATGGCGATGGTCTTGGCGGCCGGGTTTGACACCAGGGTGTATCCGGTTGGCAGCCCCGTCACGCTGGCGAAGGAACCGGTCAAGGTCCCCGTGTATCGGGCGATCACGTAGCTGGCTGCCGTCGGGTTCGTCGCCGTCAGGGCCAGCGTCGCACCGGTGAGATTCAGGTCGCCCGTCACCGCCAGCTGGTCGAAGGCCGCGCCGTTCACGCGGGCTTTTAGCGATCCGGTCAGGGTGGTCTTGCCCAGGCTCAGGGTGCCGAGAGTGGCGCCCTTGCCCGGAGTGATGCTGCCCGCCACGGTCGTCGCCCCGGTGATGAAGCCGGTGCCCGCCAGGGTCGCCCCGGAGTTCACCTTCACCGTGCCGGTGCCGGTCGCACTGCCGGCCGTGTTCGCCGCGGTAAGCGTGCCGGCCACCACGGTGGTGCCGTCAGGCTGGCCAAAGCTGTCCGAGGTAGCAGTGCCAAGGTAGTCGCTCGCCTGGGTCAGCACCAGGTTGCCGGCGCCTTGTTTCACGATGCCGAAGTTGCCCGTGATCTTGTAGGTGGAGCTCGCACCGGTCACAGTAAGCGTCAGGTCATCGGCAGCCGCACCGTCAGCCACGTCGAAAACGAAGGGGGCGCCAGGGTCGAAGGTCGAGCCCGTGGTATTGAGGGTCAGGTTGCGAATTTCCGAACCCACGCTGTTTGGCCGCACGCTGATCGTACTGCGTCCGGTGGTCGACTTGGATGAATTCAGCGCAAAGCCGCCGTCAATCACCCCGCCGTCCATGACGATGGCGCCTTCGCCTTCGACCAGAGGGGTCGGCACATATTGATTGCCGTTCAGACGCAGCGTGCCGCCGATGATCTTCAGTTGCTTGAGTGAGGTCTGGAGATCCACGTAGTCGCCACCAAAGGCGTCATTGCTTGCCAGTCGCAGGACGCCACCGGTGTTGATCGTCGCGGAAAAGGTCCGGTCGCCGAGAGGCTGGCTGTTGAAGTAAGAGGAGCCGAATTCGACCAGACCGCCGTTGATGACCAGGTCATCGATGGAATCGACCGGATTGACGGTACTACCTTTGTAGTTTTCAAGATGGAGCGTGCCTTTGTCAGTCTTCACGAGGGTCGTGTCGATCTGCACCGTCCCGTAGTGATTGAACGTGAACGTATCACCCACACCAATGGTGCCGGACGTCGCCACATCACCGGTGATCACCAGCGGCCCTTGGAAGGCTTGCGTCTCATTGACCTGGAGCGCCGGAGTATCCGTGAACAGGCTGGTCAGGGTGATTTTGCGGTTCAACGTCCGCGGGCCCAGGGCGTCGGCG
>JAQGPE010000036.1 GCA_028293225.1 Akkermansiaceae bacterium
GAGTCAACGCCGCGGGTGGCGGCCGCACCGCGGGTGGTGGCACTCTTGGTGGTCAGATCCGGATTCAAGACCCAGGGGTAGGTGGTGGTGGTCCCGCTGGCATCCAGAACCTTCAGGTTGATGTCCCGGGTCAGTTTCTTCTGGGTGGGATCCACCCCGGCCGCCGCAGCGGTGCCGGCGGGATCATTCCAGGCGATGGTGACCTTCAGGGGCTTGGAGGCGGAGACGGCCTTGACTTTGAACCGGCTTTCCGAGGCGAGGGAGGAAATGTAGACCTCCTTGACGTTGGGCTTGGTGTCCACGGCGTCATCGGCAGCCACCAGTTGGGTCAAGGTCCGGCCGTTGAAAAGTCCGTAGCCGAACTTGTAGTCCGGTCCCGGATTGGCTCCCGCCTCATCTGCGGTATGCACCGCGAGGGCTCTCAAAGTGGATGCCTTCAGAGGGAAATCGCTCCAGTCGGGGCGATCTTCAGCGCGCTTTTCAAGAGCCAGGGTCAGGCCGCCGGTCACGACGGCGGCGGAGAGGCTGGTCCCGGTGAAAAGATCGTAGAGGTCGCCGGAGGACGGGTCGAGGCTGTCGAAATCGGTTTCCACCGCTCCTTCGTCTCCGACCGTGTTTCTGGGCGAGGCGGTGTTGAGGATGCCTGCGGCGACGATGTCCGGTTTGATGCGGCCGTCGTCCGTCGGGCCAAAGGCGCTGAAGGGGGCGATGGTCACGCCCGCGGCCGAAGCGTATCCATTGTCGATGCTGTAGGTGGAGCCAACGACCAGCGAGTTCTTTGCCACTGCTGAAGGGGGCAGCGTGTCGTAGCCGCCCACGTCTCCGTTGCGCCAGTTTTTCGTCGTGTTGGTGTAGCCGCCGGGCCCGGTGTAGTAGGTAGCGGAGCCGGGGCCGTCACCCAGCCCGTCAGGGCCGCGGCTGTTGCTTGCCGCCAGGACGGGCAGGAAGTTCTGGATCAGGGCCACGCGGCTGTCCAGGTGGCGGGGCTCCACACCGGTGCCGTCGGTGTATTTTCCGAACAGGTCGGATTCCGGATAACTATCGTTGCCGGCCCAAAACCATTCGCCGTCGACGTTCGACCATCCGGCGGCGATTTCGAGAGAAAGGTTTGCCACCTGGGCTCCATCGATCCCTTCGGTCACAAATTCCGAGTCGAAGTAAGAGTAGTCGTATCCGGTGATGTTCGCTTCATAGGCGATGCCTCTGGAGATGTTCCCGAAATCGATGCCGAGGAATGAATCGCTTGCTCCCGACGAGGCGATGACCCCGGCGACCTTGGTGGCGTGGCGGTTGACCGGAGCGGCCCCGTCGCCCTCAGTGGCGCGGCTGCCGAACTGCTGGTGAGAGGTGAGAACGCCGCCGGAGTTTTCCCAGATCGGCACCGTTCTGCCAGCGCCGGTGAGATTGAAGCCGGTCGATCCCGTGGTCCAGCCGGAGACACCGGTGGGCAGGCCGGAAGGCCATAGTTCATCCAGACCGGAGGTATCGGCGAGATTGATGTTCGAGTCGCGGAGATACACCGGCCCGCCGGTGGAATCGAAGCCGCGGAGGATCAGAGGATTTCCGTCCGCACGGCCGATCTGCGCGGGGAGTCCGCGCTCCGCGGCGATGCGGGCGGTATCGGCTTCGTGAAGCGGACCCTGCACTTTCGCATCCTCCAGAGCCGCCTGCATCTGACGGAGGTGTTCTTCACGTGAGCCGGGCACTTCACTGGAAACGATGTCCGCAGTAGCGGTGGGGACGGCCACTCCGCGATAGGGAGAGGTCTTTCCATGAAAGGGATCGCTGTTCTCAAGCATGTGCTGGAGGTTGGTCCTGCCATCTCCGTCCGCATCCTCGTTGAGCGCGGTCAGAGGGACGTTGTATTTCGCCAGCCAGGCCGGGTTGAGCGCCATGGTGGTTTCGCGAGCGGGCTTGCTGGGGGTGTAGTCCTCGCGCTGCCGGGCTGCGACCTTCGGGCGCGGCAAAGTCCTGGCGGCCTTGACGGATTCCTCCTGCCCGGGAGCGGCGGGAATTTCCTGACGGGCGGTATAGAGCGCCACTCCGAGGAGTGCGGCGGTGATGCCCGCGGGATACAGATAGCGACGAATGTTTCTGGTATTCATTTTGTTTGGTTCTAACCGGTTGAATGAGAGGAGTGGTTCGGTGGCCCTCTGCGAGAGCTTCCGCTTGCCGGCCTGACGATCGCTTCCGGGCACACCTCCGGACGGACGGGCGGAGCGCTCCGGATGAGGGAGGTGACTGGCGGCAGGATCCGGCCGCAGGCCGGCTATGGCTTGGTTGCTGACGGGACGGGCAGAGCATCCAGCGCAGCCTGGAAGATCCGCCGGTTTTCGCCCTCCGGGAGCCGCGAGATGGTCTCGCGCGTGCCGTCCGCGTCCTGCTGATATTTCCGCGCGACGATTTCAGCAGCAGCCGCCGCTTTCAGCTCCGCCGTCAGTCCAGGCCGGGAGAAGAGATCGATGGCTTCCGGGAGAGGACGCGGATCGCTGGCCGCGTCCACGTAGCCCTTCCAGAATGAAGCGCCCTGTTGGGCATTGCCCGCGGACGCCAGCCAAGCCGAAGCATCTTCCGGATTATCCTGCGACCGCGATCTCCCGATTCCTTCCAGGTAGGAGGGCTGGATGGAGGCGGGCAGCCCGTCCGCCAGGGAGAGCGCGGCTTTGGCCCCCTGTCCGCTGCCGCTGATGGTCCCGAGAGCGCCGACGTAAAGATTGATGTTGAGCGCTTCGCCGGCCTGCGAGGGCGAGGGCTTCTCAGGCGATGGCGCGGAGGCAAGACTGCTGGCTGCGGCCAGCCCGTCGCCCACGATCCGGGTGACGTCCTTTCCTGCGAGAAAGCCATACTTCATGAGATCGGCGGAGCCGTGTCCGGAGGTGGCCAGCGCGTCGGGCAGGAGGCTTCGATCCAGGGTGGGGCGGGCGGCACAGGCGCCCTGCCACCACTCCACCAGCTCCCCGGGAGAAATGTCGCCCGTGTTGATCCAGGTCTTGGCAGTCTCCTCCAGCAGGGTTGCGGGCATGGAACCCGGCAGCTGGGTGAGAGCGTCACGGATGAGAGGCTTGGCTGAGGCTCCGTAGCTGCCGGCCACCGCGCCGAAAAAGGAGGCTGCCACCTGCTGCTGGGCGCCGGGCTGAAAGCTGGAGCCGGCCAGGCAGGCCAGCGCCGCATCCGGATCCTTCCCCGCCCAGGCGTGGATCACCGCCGCGGCGGCCTGGCCCTTCGCCTGCGGGTCCGCCAACGTATCCGCGAAGTCGATCGCGCTCTGGAAATTCCCTTCACCCACGAGCTGCCGCAAACGCGCCAGATCGGCCTCGGAAATATCCTGGAAGTCCGCCAAGGACTCCATGGTCACCACCGTAGCCATCAACTCCATCACCTGCCGGACCCGCTCCTGATCCTGCTGGCTGATCTGTGTGCGACGACTGGTCGCAGAACGGCCGGCCGGAGGGGCTGCCGCCCTTTCCGGTTCCTGCGGATGGGATTGCTTGCCCGGATCCCCCCCCTCTCCCTTGCGGAAATAGGACGGGAGCAGCAACGCCGCCGCGGCGAGCAGCGCAGCGGCGGCGTAGATGGCGTGACGGCGTGACATGATGGAAGCCGGGTCTCTCCTGGCGGATGGATTATTGCTCCTGGGCCAGACCAATCGTGATCTTTTGGGTCAGAGGAACATCGATGGTCGGCTGCGTTCCGCTGGCAGGTTTTTTCAGCCGCACCGTCAGGTCCAGATCCTTGGTGGAAGTAAAATCACCCGCGGTGGCGGAAGTCGAGAAATCGAGGGTGAAGCCCTTGCCGGATCCGCTGCCGCTGAGCGTCGGCTCTCCCATATGTCCGTTCTGGATGGTTTCGTCGGGAACATTGAAGGTGGCGTATACTTTTCCCACCTTGGTGACCATGATGATCGAATTGTAGAGCCACTGTCCTGAATTGGTATTCAACTTTTCATAGGAGGCTCCGCAGGTCGCCTTCACCTGTCCGTCGAGGGTCAAATGCTTGTCGGTGTCCCCGGGGGTGACCAGGAAATCAATCGACAGGCGGGCGCGAAGCTGGCCGGTGGCATCGGTCCAGCCGGGGCTGTAGGCGTCCGCTGTCGGCAATGCCGCGGTGGGTGAAACCTTGTAGACGCGCCAGCTGCCATCTCCGGCCAGGGCGGTTTGTGGCGAGGCGTAGCCGGTGGCTGCCAGCGGCAGCGCCGCGACTCCCGCGAGGGTGGCGGCGGCGGAACCGCCGTAGTGCAGGAACGATCTGCGTGAGAGCCCTTTGCCGGCGGCCGGGGATTCGTTTCCTGGTGAATCTGATGTGTTGTTGGAAGATGTCATACCCGAAGTGAAAATCTTTTGGTTCATCATTTCGTCCGTCCTTGGAACATGGTTTTAGAGATAGTGCAAATCCTTTTTGAATTTGTTGAACCATCATTCAATTTGCTAATCATTAGAACATTACGGTGATTAATGTCTGAATTTGAGGCGAATAATTGTTTGAAATATGACA
>JAQGPE010000053.1 GCA_028293225.1 Akkermansiaceae bacterium
CTTCCATGAAACCCAGCTTGCCGGGATCCAGTCCCTCCCAAGCGAGCTTCAGGCGGCTGACTTGGGCGCTCAGAGTTCCGGCCATTTCATGCAGCAAGCTGGTGTCGAGCTGCGCAGCGCCGATCAGGATCTCGAGGTTTTCCTGATCGAACTCCACCGTGCCTTTCAAGCCGGTGAGAAATTCCTTCTCTTCACCGTCCTCCAGGCGATCGATGAGATCCTGGATCAGGACCAGCGCTCCGGCGGAACTGGCATGATGGTCACTCAGGTAGCGCTGAAGTCGATTGTCCATAGATAGGCCTCCTCTAGCAGATTGAGGCCCATCCTGGCACCAAGTGCGGGCGCCATCAATCAAGGAGTTACGCGAGTGGCGTTTCCTGCCCGGACCTGCGGCATGCGCCTTGCAATTGCACCGATGCAAAGCGCACCGCTCAGTTCCCGGTCGCTCCGGAGGGGTCCTCCTGTTGCTGTTGCTTGTCCTTATTCTTGTCGTCCTCATCCTCGTTATCGCCGCCGTAACCGACGACCTCCACCGTGATGACAGAATCCGGGCTCTCGATTTCAGGGACCAGGTTCTGCTCCTTCGGAGCTTCTTCCTGCTTGGCGACAGCTTCTGCCGCGGCCGCGGTATTGGCGGCATTGTTCACGACGCTCACGCTTGGCGCGGCCGGCGACGGGGGAGTCCCTGCGGAGGAGCCTCCGACCGAAATATTCGCGCTGTTGAGAACCTGGGCAGCGGCGATGTTGAGATTTCCCGAAACGCGGATCCCGGCATCGCCCGCGTCGACGGTGCCTTCCGGAGCGATGAGGTCGACATTGCCTGGTTCGACACCCTTTACCGTGGCGAGGACGCCGATGCCGCCACCGGTGGCGAGGCCGGAAAGGTCGGTCTGGACGGCGCCGCTCTGCGGATCGATCAGCACGCGAGTGGGCGGGGCGGATTGAACGGTTTTCGAAGATGAGCCGGCGGCGATGTCGCCCTTCGTCGACCAGATGATTTCGTTGCCACCGCGAAGAGTGAAGATACGACCGATCCCGATATCGATATTGTTGTTGGCGAAGATGGAAATGTTGCCGCCACCGCCGGTGATGATGCCGGGAGGGGAAAGCGGATTGCCGATGACGGTGCTGGCCAGTTGAACCCCGCCGCCGGGAGTGAGGATCGAGATGTCGCCGCCATTGGTCGTGCGGATGTCACGAGACCGGGCGAGCAAGTTACCCTGCCAGGTTCCCTCGCTGCCGAAGAGCACCTTGATGGCTGCCAGGGCGCTGTCGTAGTTGCCTGCCTCAGCATGGCCCCGGCCGGCATCGCGGAGGATCCGGTAGAAAACCTCCAGCGCCAGCCGCGATTGTTCCTCCGCAGTCTGGTCGGAGAAGACGACGCCGGGTGCGATTTCCTTCAGGTATTTCTCCCCATCCGGCGTCAGGACATAGGCGGTGATGAAAGCGGCGATCTTGAGGTCCGACGTGCTCAGTCCATCCGACGCGCCGATGCCAGCTCCGACCACGAGATCCGCCCCCTCGAAGGGCAGGAACGGATTGCGGGCATTGCCGATGCTGGTGATGCCCGTGCCGGTTCCGTCGGCATTTCCCGCACCGGTCCCCAGATCGAGATTGCGACCAGCCAGGACTTGAAGAGAGCCGGGGCCGCTAACCTGGATATCCCCGGCGAGCGGGCCACTGTCGAGATTGACGCCATTGCCCGCGGCCTGTGAGGCAATGCGGAGAGGGCTGTTGGCATTCGACGGGATGATGTCGCGGCCGCTGGCGACGATGCTGGCATCCGAAGCGCGGACGTTTTGGATGTAGAAGGCGATGTCGGAGATGTCGCGGCCCGCCAGGATGCGCGCGGCCTTTGGCGAGAAGAGCGTCAGCCCGGAGATATCGCCGTCGCCGGAGTAGATGCGGTTCGGCACCAGATCGTCGCGATGGAGAATGCCCGCAGCGTGAAGCGCCTGCTTCTTCTGGAGAACGGAGCTTTCACCGAGCGTGCCACCGGACTCGTCAAAGAGCTGGTCGATCGGATCCAGGAAATTGAGTGAGGTATCGGTCGTCGCGGAGCCGGGCGCGACGCTCTGGTAGGCGAAGGGCGAGGCGACCGAAGGAATCGCCGCGGGATCGGCGTCCGAGACGATGATCTGGGAAGTTCCCCAAGTCTGGGTGACCACCGATTTGTTGATGACGCGACCGTTTGCCTGCAGGCCGTTGATCGCGCCCTGGGCCAGTAGGCTGAGGGTGCCATTCGGCGATGGCGACAAGGTAAGGTTTCCAGCCAGACTGATGTCGCCGCTGAAGGAGGCGACGTCGAGGCTGGCAGGCAACAATGAGAAAAGGGTGCTGAAGGGGGACACATCCGTCTCGTTCAGGCGCAACCACGGACGATTCGATGAAGCCGAGGTGGTGGACAGCAGCAGCTTGTTGCGGTACCACTCGGAGAGGATCGGGACGGCGGTGGAGAGCGTGTCGGTCGCAGGGCCGGTGACGCTTTCGCGGAGCGTCACATCGCCACCCAGCGAGGAAATCGAGACCTGGTTGTCGGTCGCGTAGGTGGAGAAGTAGCTCTTGTAGTAGTAGGTGTTGTTGTAGCCGCCGGGCAGCAGGAAAGGATTGGCGACAGGGCCGAGCAGTACGTCGCCGCTGGCATCGACATCGAAGCTGCCTTTGCCGAGGAACAGAGTGGTGGGAAGCTGGGTCTGCGCGGAGGCGTTGCCCGCATCCAGGTTCGACTGAGTCAGCACCGAGCGCGTTGCATTGGTCACGATGCTGCCGCCCGCCGTGAGCTGGCCCGCGCCACGCTCCACATAGTAGACGCCGGCATCGATGTTGTTGCCGGCGATGACCGTGACGTCGCCTCCGCCGAGTTCGAGGAGGTTCGCCCGGTTCGGCGTGCCGGCCGACATGCGGGCGTTGGTCGCAGCGACCGCATCGACGTTGCTGATGTTATTTCCGGCGACGAGCGTGACGTCCCCTCCCCCGAGCGTGCCGATGCCTTCGAAGAAGTTGCTGAAATCGACCCACCAGGTGGTCGAGGCCACCTCGCCGTATTGCGAATTTCCGAAGGTGGTGCCGTCCACATAGCCGCGGCGGTAGAGCCAGTTGGTCGGCATTTGCAGCTGCGAGTCCGCCACCCATTTTCCGGCGGTCAGGGTCAGGTGCTCGATGTTCTGACCGGCGAAGATACTGACGTCACCGCCCGCCATGCTGTATTGGGCCGGGTAGACCTGCTGCACCGTCCCGAGAATGCTCGGGATGTTGTCGATGGTCTGATAAAGACGGGGCAGAAAGAAGGTCGTGTCGAGCGTCGGATTCGCGACGCGGGTTCCGGCCGTGTAGATGGTGGCGAACTGGTTCAGCAATTGAACACTGCGGCCGGTGTTGACTTCGATGTCGCCGCTGCCGGTGCGAATGAACTGCAGGCGGTTTGTCAGCGCGGCCAGCGTGGTAGTGCCGGTATTGGTCGTCGCCCTGCCGAGCTTCAGCGATCCGGAGTCGGCACCCAAGGCATCCAGAGGAGTCACGCTGCCACTGTCCGTGCTGCTGAGGTCCGCTCCAGCGGTCAGGCGATAGGACCATGACTGGCTATTGACCGGCAGGGTCGTGCTCTGGTTGGTCAGGCGGGCGGTCCATAGCCAGGAGGCGTTGGTATTGGGCAGCGTCGGGGTGAAGCCGTCACTGAGAGCGCTGTTGAAGACCAGGTTGCCGGCGGCTCGCAGGGTCAGCACGCCCGGTGCTGACTTCGCACCAAAGCGGAACCCGGACAGATCCCAGTCGTTGGCAGTGGTCGATGAAGCGGTGCCGAGGGAAAGATCGCCGGTGCGGTTGATGATTTCCGCGCCGGGAGCCAGAACGAGCAAGGACTCCAGGCCCGCGTTGTTGGCGAGCAGGCGGTTCATCATCGCCGAGTAGTTGGCGGTGGTCGAACCCGCGGCGCCGAGGAACGCGGTGGCGTCGCTCTTGATGCTGTTCTGCACCGCCGTGGTGATCTCGGCATTGGTCGCCGAGCCGGACGGAGTCAGGTCGTAGAGCTGGTAGCCTTCGACCAGAATGCTCGAAGCGTCGACGATCGAGCCGTTGATGGATTTCACCGCCACATCGGTGCCGCCGGAGATCCGAGGCGCGCGAAGGTGCAGTTTGCCACTGAATTCACCCTGGTAGGCGCTGGAACCGCGGGTGACGGCATCGCCGGCGACCTTCGAAGCGACCGAGAGATCGAGCACCGAGCCGCTGCGGATATCGACCGAGCCATCTCCCACCACGCCATTGCGCTGGCTGCCCGCTTCCAGAGTGATCGAGCCGCCCTTGCCTGCGCTGCTGAAGTCTTGGCCCTTCACCGTGAGGCGTGAGCCATCGGTCGTGATCACATCGCGATTCGCCGCGAGATCGATCGAGCCGCCGGTCGCGCCTGAGGCGTCAATGGTGCCGGTCACGGTAATGCTGCCCTGATCGGCGGAAAGAGTGAAATCGTGGGCACGGCTGATGCCGTCGATCACCACGTCGCCCTGGCGGACGCGGATCGACTGGCTGCTGGTGAGATTGGCTGCCGTAAGGGCGCTGCTGAGCGCGGCCAGCGATTGCAGGCTGGAGACGTCCAGATTGAACTGGCCATTCGAACCGCCGCTGCCGCCCTTGCCGGAAATGACGCCGGATGAAATGAAGGAGCCCTGGGGAACGGAAACGCTCAGCTTGCCGGCATTGCCGCCGCCGGCCTGGGCGGAGAGATTCACGGTCGATCCCGCATTCAGAACGACGCTGCCTTGGTCGGCGGCCAGTTGGATGGTTCCGGCGCTGGTGTATTTCGTGGTGTCGTGGAACAGTTGACGGGTGCCCGAAGCATCGAGCACGCCGTTCACCACGACATCTCCCGTGGTGGCGCGCACGGACAACGAGCCACTGGGTAGAACGATGTCGGTGCCGACATTCACGGAAGCGCCGCTCAATGTCAGCGACGAGCCGAGGCCGCCGGAGGCCAGCGCACCGGTCTTCGAGGAAGCGACGAGATTCAATGTCCCACCGGAGGTAATCGTGCGCTTGGCGCCAGCGGCACCGAGCAGGCGCGGAGCGGTCAGCGTGAGCGAACCCTGAGTCGAGAAGCCGCCGGTTCCTTCGCCGATAATTCCCTTCGTGCCGGTCAGCTGGACGCCCTGATAACCATCGATCGCAAGCTGATTGGCTCCGAGACGGATCAGCCCGGCCTGAACGGTCAGACTGCCGGTTCCGATGGCGCCCGGAGTGACGGCCGCGACGTTTGCGGTGTTCTGCAGCAGGAGTTCACCGGCGGTGATGGTCGCATTCCCGGATCCGTGGATTTCTCCCGCGCTGAGGGCGAGTTTTGCCAGAGCCGCATTGCCAAAGGTGCCGTCGCCGAGGATGTCGATCGATGAATAGCTGAGCAGCGACAGGGACGCGGAGGCCCCCAGGTCATCGAGAACGCTGTTGGTCAGGATCAGGCCGCCACCGCTCCCCGGGGCGGCGGCGGAACCGAGCACCAGGCTGATTTTCCCACTACTAAGCGAGTAGGATTTCGCCAGCAGGTTCGCGGCGGGATCGAGAGAGATCAGCGAGGTGGAATCCACGACCAATCCCTGGCCCTGCAATGTGGCATTGGCGCCGATCTGGACCAATGGTGAGGTTGTGGTGGTAGCCCCCGTGCGGACGATCGCGGCGTTTTTGTCGGAAGAGACGCGCATCAGCGCACCGTTGCCGGTCAGATGAAGGGTGTCCGAGGTGGCGAGAGTTCCGGTGGCGATGATCGAGGCGCCGGGCGCCAGGGTCACATCGCCATTGGCTGCGAGAATGACATCCGCAGCGGAAAGAGGGCTGCCGGCATTGTCGACGGTGACGCTTTGACTGCGGACACTGACGGTCACGCCATCTGCCGTGGTGGTGCGGCGGCCGCCGATGAGCAGGCTTTCCGCGCCGAAGGAATTCAGGGCGGCGGCGCTCAGCGAGATCGCGCCCGCAGGCACGGTCTGGGTGCCTGACGAAATGAAGGTGTCGAGCGGAGTGCTGATATCGATCGACGACCCGCGACCGCCGGAGATCGAGTTGGAGGCCACGCCGCCGAGCAGATCCATGGCCTGGGTGGCCTGGAAGACGAGGTGTCCGGAATCGGTGGGCAGACGCGGGACCAAGGCGTTGGCGGCCTCGGCGCTCTTTTTCAGGAAAGTGTTCGCCAGGTAGTTTTCATAGTCCGCGCGCTTGCGGACGACGGCCGAGGAGGCGATTTCAAACCGGGTCGAAAGCGTCGGCACGGTGCGCTCGTCATTCAGCGAATTGAAGCGATAGCCGGCGACAACGCTCGACTTGTCCGGCATTTCCACGGTTCCGAGTCCGTTGCCACTGGATGGTGTGACCAGCACCGCACCGGGCAGCAAGGCGTAGCGAGCCGGCAGGAGCGTGTAGTAGCCGGCGGGCAGAGTCGCGCTGCCGGCCAGATAAACGCGGTCGCCTGGCTGGAGCGACGGATTCGAGTAGCCATTGCCGCTGCCCGAAATGAGATTCGCGGCGGAGGTGGAGTTGTTGAAATCGGAGACCGGCGCGTAGTTCGACTGGTAGTCGGGCAGGACGGCGAAGCTGTTGCCGGAAGCCAGCACATCGCTGGGGCCGCCCAGGCCGGGAACGAAGCGATAGGCATAGAGATCCCCGCCGCCACGCAGATCGATCGACGATCCGGCCTCCGTGGTCACGCTGCCTGCGGACAGCACCACGCTTTTCTCCGGCAGACCGCCGGTGGTGATGTCGATGCCACGCGGATCGATCCAGTTCTCGCCGTTGGTACTGACGCCGTAGGGAATCGTGATGCCTTTGCCGGTGATTGGATCGACCGCCGATACCGAGGTGACGCTACCCGCTCCGAGCGTCAATTGGCTCGTGACCGGAAATGGCTTCGAGGTCCCGGCGACGATATCGACCGGTGCGGTGCCGGTGCCGTCCCAACCGAGTTGGATCGTGCCGAAAGGAGCGCGCAGGGTTCCGTCCTGGTGGATGACCGAGGCGTAGATGCCGAGCGTCCCACCCGCCGAGAGTGGCAGTTGGCGGGTGCCGGAGGCCTGAATCGAAATCGTCCCCGGCTTCGTCGCTCCGCCGTCCTGATGGTCGTAGGAGATCAGCGAAAGCGATGACGCGGTAACCGGATAAATCTGCCCCGCGCGCAGGTTCAGATCTCCGGCGATCTGGAGTGTCCCGCTGCCGCGAATGTCGCCGTGGTCGGCGGTCAGACTCACCGCTCCGATGTTCTGGAAAGAGATTGTTCCGATATCGATCTGGTCGGCGGTGATGTTCACGTTGCCGCTGCCGTGGGTGGGCGTGAATGGCGCCGTCCCGAAAGGACTCGTCACTTCCGTAGGAAGCGTGGGCAGCTGGAAGGGCTTGCCCAGGGCAACATAGGAGGCGCTCAGATTGACCTGCGAATTGGCGTAGAGAAAGCCGTCGGTGGCGACACGCAGCGCACTCCGGGCGTCGATGCTGACAGCACCGTCAAAGGAGACATTTCCTCCCAGGGTCAGCGAGTCGAAGCCGCCGTTGGCGAAAGAATCGACCGAGAAATGGCCGCCATTTCCGAGCGACGCGCCGATGCCCGGGGTCGAACTCATCGCGGAGCCGCTCTGTTTCACCGTGAGGGTGATCGCGGAGGCCGGCGGGATGATGCCGGGAGGATCGAAGCGGCCGGACGAAACGGCCAGCGTCCCACCCAGCGCTGTCGGGCCACCGGCGTTCGCCAGCAGCGTGGCGTCCGAGAAGAGCATTTGCCCGCCCTTCAGCGTGATGGTGCCCGCATTGCTGTCGATCCGGGTCGGCACGAAAGCGATGGACTGCAGCGGACCGGTCACCCCGCTGCCGGGCGACACGATCGCACCACGCACCGGAGCGACCGTTTGCGGATCCAGATCCAGCACGCCGCTGGTGCCGGAGACATCGATGATCGCGCCCGCCGCGGCGGCGATGTTTCCGCCGATGCTGATATTCCCGCCAGCCAGCACCGAGCCGACCCGGCGGCCGTAAGCATCGGGCAGGAACACGGTGGTTCCGGCCGCTGAGAGCACGGCCCGAGACCCCAGATAGGTCGTCGCGAGGGCCTGCGTCGCATCATTGAAAACGAGCGCCGAGGAAGTTCCACCGGAAACGGAGATCGATCCTCCAGGCGTGATGATGGAGCCCAGCACCGATACGGTATTGCCAGTGATCGCGACGGAGCCGCCCGGATCCGTTCGAATCACCGATCCTTCACCGATGACGACATCGCCACGGGCGACGAGAGCGTTGCCTGAGAGATCGCGGACGCCCGGAGCGGAAAGCGTCAGGCTCACCGGTTTGCGCACGCCGACCACATCCTCGATCACTTCCAGACGCAGCGGGCCACCGCCTTCGGGATTCGGCACCACGGCATAGCTCTTCACCACCGGAGCGAGCAGTGTGCCGTCCGCGACCGAGACCGCCGATGTCGCGCCGCCACCGAGTCCAGCGATCGTAAATGAACTGAAGCCTCCCTGATTGAAGAACTCGGGCTGAAGCAGCAGCACGCCATCGGCCGGAGTTTGTCCGCCGATCTGGACGTGCTGGGCTTGCACGGAAAGCGACCCACCCGCAGCTCCCGAATATCCGCGCAGAGTCGAGCCGAGATTCAGCGATCCGCCCAATACGGCGCCCACCGTAGCATCCTGCCCGGCCTTGATCGAAATCGATCCGGCATTGCCAAACTGGCCCTTGCCGGTCGATTGCATGATATAGCCGCCGGAGACATCGATCAGCGAACCCTGCTCAAGATTCACATCGTAGCCGGTGATGCTGACCTTCCCGCCATTCGGCTTGGCTGGCAGGCTGTTCGCCGTCATGGATCCGGCGCGGTCATCAATGATCAGGCCGGTGGTGTCGATGGTCGCATTCGCGCCAAGAGTGAAGATCCCATTCCACGCATTCGCCGCATGGATCGCTGCGTCGGATGGCAGGAGGTCCGCCTTATAAGGGGAGAGATTGAGCGCCTTGAAAGTAATGGTGCTGCTCGGCGCGATGATGTCACCGAGCACACTGATATTCGCAGCGGTCAGGCTGAGGTTCGATCCGGCCCGGGTGGTCAAGGTCGTCGACTCGGGGATCAGGATGTTGCCTTCGGCGTTCTCGATCGTGAGGTTGCCGAAGCCGCTCGAAGCAACGAGATCCGGTGAAAGGAAGACTTTGCTTTGGCGATCCTGGCTGAGAGCGAGCGGCTCGCCGTTTTCATCCACCGCAAAGGCCGCAGGTTCCTCCTGAGCGGGAGCCGATCCGAAGGTAATATCGGGATGACCGGGATAGTAGGTGAGGATCGCGTTGTTCGAAAGCAGTTGGGCCTGGAACTTCAGCGTCAGTGATCCGGCGGCCGGCAGATTGCTGGTCGTGGGGGTTGGGCGGGATTGGTTCGGTCCCACGATGCTGGTGGCCACCAGGTTTCCATCGAGCGCCATGGATGGAGCGCTGATGTTGATTCCCCCGGCATTGGCGCCCTGGATGTAGCCTGCCTGATAGCGCTTGCCGGTCGGGGCGATTGAGCGCGTGAAGCCTTCGACGACACCCCACTTCGTATGTACCACGCTTGAGGTGCTGG
>JAQGPE010000056.1 GCA_028293225.1 Akkermansiaceae bacterium
ATCGGCCGCAGCGCACGGAAAAGCACGAAACCATCGCCGCAGCCGGCTTTCGTCAAATTATTGAAGAGCCAGTGGACGCCATAGTTAAGATACACATAGCTTTTCCCGGCGGCGTTCCTCTGGACGAAGTCACGCGCACCGGGGCGAAAAAACGTGTGACAGGCGGGATCCCCCTCTGCGGCGTAAGCCTCCGTCTCGACAATCCGGGCCAGACAGCCGTCCCACTCAAAGGTCGCGCCGATCAGCTCACGGGCACAGCTGACCGGATCGCGGCGGAAAAACTCATGGTCCAGGCGGGGCTGCATGCGGTCTAGAGGCCGGTGGGCCGGTCAATGAAGCACCCCGCCAGGCCGAAATCCACTTCCAGCCGCCCGGCGAGCGCTTTGACCCCAAAGGTCTCCGTGGCGTAGTGGCCCGCGTAAATGACGTTGATCCCCAATTCCTCCGCCAGCGGGTAGCTCCAGTGCGGCCCCTCGCCGGTCAGGAAGGTATCGATCCCGGCCGCCGCCGCAGCGGCCACTTCAGAGCCGGCGCCGCCCGTAACAATGCCGAGTTTTCTCACCAGGGCGGGACCGCCCGGACAGACGTGCACGGCGCTCCCGACGGCGGCGGCCGTCCGTTTCACCAGTTCGTCCCGGGAGATTTCGACCTCAGCGGTCAACCCGGCAGGCAGGCTTTTGAAATTCATGAAAGTCCCGGAGGAGGAAAATCCCAGCGCCTCCAGGAGCAGGGCGTTATTTCCCAGCAGGGGGTGAACATCCAGCGGCAGGTGCGCCGAGTAGATCGCCAATCCCGCATCCATGGCCGTCTTCAGCTTGCGGTAAACCGCTTTCGTCACCGGCTGGGCTCCCTGCCAGAACATGCCGTGATGGACCAGCAGCAGATCGGCCCCCGCTTCGATCGCTCCCTCGATGACGGAAAGCGACGCATCGACCGCCGCCGCGACCTTCCTCACGGTCCCGCCGTTTTCGAGCTGCAGGCCGTTGTGAGCGCCGGGGTAATCCGGGATTTCGGCAATCCGCAGCTCCCGGTCCATGAAGGCAACGATTTCAGACAGGCTGGCCATCCCGGTTTCCTAGGTCAGCGCCTATGCAGAACCTAGCCAAATCTCCCGCCAAAGGAATGCTCCATTCGATCAGTCGTCCCTCCCATTCTCCCGCCAGATAACAGGCATGGAGCGCGTGACGGGGCAGTAGCAGATCCGCTGCGGGCTCGACTGCTTCGCCATCGAGAAAACGCTTTAAATACGGGCTGCCGTCCGTTCCGTAAATCTTGTCCCCCACCAGCGGGTGGCTCAGATGCTCCAGATGGACCCGGATCTGGTGCATGCGGCCGGTTTCCGGGTGACAGCGGACGATCGAAAATTTTCCGTCCGCGTTTTCGAACCGGCGCTCGACCTCAAAGGCCGTGATGCATTCCTTCCCGGCAGGATGAACTCCCTGGCGCAGCCAGATCGGACTGTCCTGCACCTCACCCAGCCGGAGAATCGGCGCATCCAGCGTGGTGCTCTCCCACTCCGGCCAGCCATGGACGATCGCCAGGTAGCGCTTTTCCATTTCCCGCCGCTCCAGCAGCCGGGAAAAATGGCGCGCCGCGGCGGGAGTCTTCGCCACCAGCACCAGACCGCTGGTTTCACGGTCCAGACGGGTCAGAATCGAGAGATGCCCGCCCCCGGCGAGTTCGCAGGCCAGCAGCGCCTCCAGGCCGCCCAGCAGAGTCGACTCCACCTTGGCATTGGCGGGATGCACCACCAGCGGCGCCGGCTTGTCCACGACGATCCAGCCGGCGGCCTCATCCACCACGCTGAAATCCGCCACTGCCCGCACGGCCTCAGTAGCATCCGGCTGGCAGCCAGTGGCAAGAGAGATGTCACCGCTGCAATTTGGAACTTGGCACTTCGAGCTTCGTCCTCCCACCCTCCGCGCCATGTCCGCCGACGCGCAGCACACCCTGGCCGGTCCAGCCACCCTAGAGGGCACCTCTCTCCATACCGGTGCCAAAGTTACCCTGACGATCAAACCGGCTCCGGCTGACTACGGATTCAAGTTCCGGCGCATCGACCTCGCGGACCAGCCCTTCATCGACGCCGACGCCGACAAGGTCCAGACCGTCGAGCGGGCCACCACGCTGGCCGAAGGCTCGGTGAAAGTGCACACGGTGGAGCACGTGCTGTCCGCCCTGACCGGCATGGGGGTCGACAATGCGGTGATCGAAATGGACGCCAACGAACCACCGATCGGCGATGGCTCCTCCCGCCCTTTCGTCGAGCTGATCAAGAAAGCCGGCATCGTGGCCCAGGACGCGCCGCGCAAGACCTGGGAAATCCGCGAGCCGATCCACCAGGAAAGCGGCGACGGCACCCTGATCACCATCGTGCCGAGCAAGACCTTCCGCGTCTCGGTGACCAATGTCGGACCCGACGGCCGCTTCACCCAGTATTTCTCCGCCGAGATCACCCCGGAGATCTACGAGAAGGAAATCGCCCCGGCGCGGACCTTCGTTTACTACGAGGACGTCAAGCCGCTGCTCGACAAGGGCCTGATCAAGGGCGGCTCGCTGGAGAACGCCGTGGTCGTCCGCGGCAATGAGGTGATGAGCAAGGAAGCCCTGCGCTTCAACAATGAGTTCGCCCGCCACAAGGCTCTCGACGTCATCGGCGACCTGATCCTGAGCGGCAAGCGCATCCTCGGCCACGTCATCGCCGTCAAGCCCGGCCACGGCGCCAACTCGAAACTGGCCTCGACTCTCAAGCGCGAATACGCCCGCATGCGCTCGCTCGCCTCCCCCTTCGTCCTGCCGCACGGCGAGACCGTCCTGGACATCCATGACGTCCTCAAGATTCTCCCGCACCGCTATCCGTTCCTGATGGTCGACCGCATTGTCGACATGGTCGGCGACAGCAAGTGCACCGGCGTCAAAAACGTCACCATCAACGAGCCGTATTTCAACGGTCACTTCCCGGGCCACCCGATCATGCCGGGCGTCCTGCAACTCGAAGCGATGGCCCAGGTTTCCAGCGTGCTGATGCTGCGCAAGCCGGAGAACGCCGGCAAGATCGGCTACTTCATGAGCGCCGACTCCGTGAAATGGCGCCGTCCGGTCCTGCCGGGCGACACCCTGCACATCGAGGCGGAGGTGATAAAGATCCGCGGCGCGATCGGCTCGACCCGCTGCCGCTGCCTCGTGAATGGCCAAGTCGCCTCCGAGGCCGAACTGAAGTTCGCGCTCGTCGCCCAGTAAGCGCCCGTCCTGCTTTGCCAAAGGCCGCTGACTTCCCGTCAGCGGCCTTTTTTTGCCGAGCCGGAGAGCTTGGTCAGGCGGATCTCGATCCGGCGCGAGCCCTCGTTGGCACGACGGTAGGACTCGGGATTGCCGCGGCTGACGCGATCGGGAAGGATGGTCTGGCCAGCCGAGTAGCAGCGGACCTCGACGCGGGAAAGTTCGGCGCGGTGATCGCTGTCGCGCACGAAATCGTCCCATGCCTGCTTGACCGCGAGCGCGCGGAGCAGGCCCAGATCGTTGTTCGAACCGGCATGAAATTGCGCGAGGTCCTGGTTGCCTCCGGCGAGGAAGCCGGGCAGCGCGTCATCGAGATTGCCCGCATTGCGCACCGCCTGGCCATCGGTGTGGCCGATCACTTCCAGGGTGTCCACCGCCAGGACAGTGCCACGGTTGCGCTTGAGGATCTCGTCCGCCAGCACGCGGAATTCGCTTTTTCCCAGAGCGCCCCGGAAAGCCTCGCTCATCACCGGGCTGCCCGAGGCGAAACGATACACCGCGGACTCCTCGATCTGGATGATCGGCGGCTTGTCATTGAGACCGGCCAGCGCCTGATCGCGCTCGCCCCGGAGTTTCAGGTTCGCGGCGTGCTCCTCGGCGAGGTCGCCCTGCGCTTTCTGAAGTTCCCGCAGAATGCTGACGGTATCGCGGGATGTTTCCGCCAAGCCGTCCACCACCTCTTTCGCATCCTGGGAGGGACGCAGCAGCGGCTTGCCCGGGATCTCACGGCGGATGTCATTGACCGGCTCGCGGATGCGCTGGAGGTCGGCCCCCACCGCCTCCACCACGGTCCGCTCGTCGGACAGCGAACTCTTCGGAAGCAGCACGTAGCAGATCACCGCGACCAGGACGATGCCGATCACGAACAGCATCATGAAGAGGTCGCTGACACTCGGCCAGTACGACACCTCACTGCTTTCATCGCTTTCTCCGATCATGCTCCGGCGGGTTCAAGGATCTAATTGCCACGTCCCAGGGGAGGCGGCGGATGCTGCAGGGTTGCGGGCGCGATCCTGCGGGCTGGAGGCAGGTCAGGATAGGGAGGCGGAACCGGAGAGACAGCCGGTTGCTGAGTCGCCGCCGCCGGAGCGGGCGCAATCTTTCCCTGCGACTCCAGCGCGGCGACCAAGGGTTCCAGGCGCTGAGCTCCGGCCTCCACGGCATCGGCGACTTTCTGAACCAGAGCGTCACCCGTTTCCTCAAAGAGCCGGTCGGTCGAAACAGAGACCTGCCCTGAAAGCGTGCCGGCCGAGCGGCTGGCGGCATCCTTGATCGCCTGGGAAACATTTCCGACCTCGGCGGAGATCGCCGCCTGCACTTCCAGCCCGGTCTGGCGGATTCCCTGGACGAAGCCCTCACTGGCCACTGCGTTGGCCTGGGCCGCCAGCTCGAAGTTCCGCTGTAGCTCGGCGGGAAGATCCTTGGCGGCTTCCGCCAGTTGTCCGGCGGTTTGACCGAGGTGCCCGGTGATCGAGTCCGTCTTCGTTTTCAGAAGCTCCGTGGAGTCGAGCAGTTCGGTCGAGGCCCGGCGCGCTTCTTCGGAAGACTGAGCGAGATGAGCCAGCGCTCCGAAGACCGGCGACTCCTGCCCGAAGTTGCGCTCCAGGGCGGCGGTCACCGAGTCGACATTGGAGGCCAGATCGCCCGCGGCATTCGACACCGCCTGGATCGAGCGGTGCAGCTCCGGCGTGGTCCCCTCCAGCGATTGCGTGAACTCGATGAGCTGCGCCACCGCTTTGCCGAAACGGTCGTCACGTTTCTCCATCTGCTCCGCCAGCACCGAGAGGCGCTCGCGCATCGTGGCCATCACCTCTTCCTGCGTGGCGACATGGAAAGCGGGCAGTAACTCGTCTGCGGAGAAATGATCAAGCGTGCGTGAAAAGGCGTGGGTCTGGTGCACATAGGCGCCGCGAAAGACCACGACGGAAAGCGTGCCAAACAGGGCGATCAGGCTGGGCAGGAAAGCTCGCCCCAGACCACTGACCAGACTCATCACATTGTTCGCGCTGGCCGAGGCTTCCTGGACCGTTCCGTCGGCTGCGATGCCGATGCGGAAGCCGGTCAGCAGCGGATGGATCCCGAGCAGGGTGCCGGCGATCCCGAAGATCAGGAGAGTGGCCGCAATCCCGCTGGCGATCCGCACCGCACCGCGGCCGCGCTCACGCCGCGCCGCCATGGCATGCAGTTCGCCCAGCGTCGGGAGACGGCCGCCGGTCCAGCCACCCCGGACCGCGATCAAGGCGTCCGCGGCATGCGAATCAAGCGGCACGCCGATGGCTTGCAGCCAGTCGCGGGACGGCCGGTCTTTCCCCAATTTCGACCACGCCTCCGGGCTCCGGATGCTCGCTCCCAGGATTTCCAGATAGCGGAACTCCAGCCGGATCTGCTGGCGCGCCCGCAGGGAGCAAATGCAGCCGATCACAGCGATCAGACCGATCACGGCGGCGATGACGTCCGGAGGTATCATGGGACTATGGGGTGACGATCCAGATCTCGGAGCGGCGGTTGCGGGCCTTGCCCTCCTCGGTGCTGTTGCTGTCGACCGGCAACTGATCACCCATGCCGGCGGTCTTCGCATCCAGACCGGAGCGGCGCAACTCCGTCGCGACCGCCTCGGCCCGGCGCTGGGACAGCGGCAGATTGACGGCCCCGCCGCCGGTATTGTCGGTGAAGCCGAGGATCACCACCCGTGCATTCGGGAAGTCACGCGCGATCTGTGGCGGCACCCGTTCGAGGTCCCCGAGAGCCTTGAGGTCGAAACGATCTTCACCGGTGGCGAAGCGGAAATTCGTCGAGAGCCGCTGAGCGCCGGAGATCTTCTTCAAGCCGGTGGCCTGCGCCAGAGCCGCGAGGATCCGCGGATCCAGATCCCCTGCCATCGGACGCAGCCGCAGATCGACAAAGCCCTGCTGGCCGACCAGATCCTGCCCGGCCGGAGAGGTGATGAATTTCACCAGATCGACCGCATCCCGAGACGATGACGGCGAGTTCCAGGCCACAATGCGGAAGGAGAACTTGTAGTCTTCCGTGGCGATCGTGAACGGACTTGGCTTCAGTGCGGCGGCATTGGGAGCGGCCTGATAAGCGAGCCGCTTGGCACGGATGTTCGAGCCCTCATTGTGATACAATCCGACTCCGATCGCACTGATGTCGGAGAGCACCGCATCCGCCGCGCGACGATCGGAGCTGCTCGAAAGCGAGATGCCGAAGCGTGTCGCCGCGGCCTGCTCAGCGCTGCCCTGAACCCCGCCGAGGAAATTCTGGCCGCGCTGGAGATCCTCCGCACTCAGACGATCCAGCCGGTTGTCGGGATGCACCACGAAGGTCAGCGCATCCATGGCGATCACCTGCGCGTTCGAATGCGAATCCATCGCCGCGCCTGAGAAGGAACTGGAGAATTTCTGCCGCTGCAGCGTGCCCGGCTGCAGATCTGAAATCACCAGATCCGCTTTCTTTTCAGCCAGCCGGTCGAAGGCGCCGTCGCCCGGGATCCGCTCGACGATCACCCGGCGCGTCACGCCGGCGCTTGGCCGCGAGGTAAAGAACGACTTGCCGTTGGCCACGACGACCTCGCCCTTTTCGCGGCCCTTCAGAATCGGCACCACCAGGGTATCGGCGAGGTCACCGGTCACCGCGATTTTCAACGTCGCCTGCTCGGCGGAGAAAGGCTCCGCGACGGCGGATTTATAGGTCGCCAGCGTGGCCTCGAATTTCGCGATCGCCGCGTCGAGATCCTTCGAAGATACCGCGGGCCGGGCGGTCGCTCCACCGCTTGAATTCTTCGCCAACCGGGCAGCGCGGCCGAGGCCTTGTTCGATCTCCTCCTGCAGGGCGGCACAGTCCGGCGCAAGCTTGCTGCCGCCCGTCGTCGTGACCCGGGTGGTCAGCGACTCCGCGCGATCCCCGGCCTCCTGAAACGAGCTCATCAGGGCGGAAGCATCCGCTTTCACCGTCGCTCCGGCCGGAGAGGCACTGAAGGATTGCTCAAGCTGCGAGCGCTGCTGCTTGAGGCGCGCGAAGTCCTCGCGCTCCTTCGCCACCGCCGGCGCATCGGCATTTTGAATGGCGGACGCGAGACGATCCTCGGCCGCCGCCAGCTTCGCCGGCATCTGGTTCAATACCTCGGCGGCATTGGCAAGCGAAGGGTCGGCCTGGGGCTTTCCCTCAAGATCGGTTAGACGACTTTCCAATTGCTGGACCTCGGCCTGCAGCCCGGCCAGCTCCTTCTTGAGCGGGTCCTTTTTGAAGGCAAGCAGAGCAATGATCGCCACCACCGCGACTGCGGCGCCGAGCGCTCCCAACCGCACCTTCGGATTGAGCGCCTGGTACCAGGGGACCTCTTCCGCATAGATCTCGCACGCCGGCGAGAGCACGCAGTGGCCCTCCCATTCGACCTTCGACACGATCTCCCTGGTCCGCGAAAGTTCGCAGAGGTGGTCGGGATTCCCGCAGCGGTAGAAGCGAGCCATATCAGCCTAGGATACCGTTGAGTTGATTGCGCAGGCCGCTCCAGTGCTGGAACTCCGGCGAGGTCGGCTTGTGCTGGGCGAGCATCCGTTCCTCCTCGGTGCGGACCGCGTCCTTGAGCTTGCTGCGGACAGCCGGCTCCAGCCTGGCAAGGCCGTCGCCGACGCGATCGCCAACCTTGTACATGAGCGGAATGCTGGCGCTGCTCATCACCGCTTCGATCGTCTTGCCGATCGACTCGACATCGGTGCCGTTCGGGCCTTCGTAAACCAGGAAGACGCCATTCTCATCGACCGCCACGGCGGGTACCGGCAGGCGCTGGCCCAGCCATAGTTCGGCTTCCAGTTTCTGCTTCAGCGTCTCCGGCTTCGGCAGGAAGAGTTCCGTCCTTTTTCCCTGCTCGCCGTCGGGATCGATGTTGCAGAAGTAGAGCAGATTGTTGGTCGAGTTCTGCTTCGCGGCGGTGGTGTACTTGTTCGCGAGTTCCTTGGCCGTGGTCGAGAAACGCGCGGCCATCCAGTAGTCCATGACCAGAAGGCGCAACTGGGTCACGTCGTCGTGAGTGTAGACGTCCGTGACGTAGGAGACGCCGGCGGGAATCACCTGCGCGAAGGCATCGCGCAGCTTGTCGGCAAAAGCGTGCTTGGGGATGCCGAGCACCATCACCCGCTTGGGCATGGAGGGAACGCCGACGCCACCTCCGAGCAGGACCGCGGGCTGGATTTCACCAGGATCGAGATGGAGGCTGGAAGCGGCCAGTTCGACGAACTCCTTCGCCTCGCGGATCAACTGGGCATCGTTGCCGGTGAAGCGCTGCTGCAGGTAGTCGAGCAGCGAGGCGTTCAGGACCGTCTTGATGGTGCCGGCCGAGACGAATTCATGGTGCACGGCGGCGACGCGATCGGCCGCGATCTGGCGGAGATCGTTGTCGATAGCCTCCAGGCTCTGGCCGGCGACGCCCTTGATCTGTTCATCCTGGAAGCGGGAAAGCTTCAGGTGATCGGGAATCAGCTTCAGGCGCATCGCGTGGGCGGCCTGCGACTGGTGAGCCTGGTGCTTGCGCAGCTCCTCGCGGAAACGCTCCACCGCCACGATGTCGAACTCGTAGCGGTTGGCGCCGTCGCCGTTCTGCATCGAGCGCAGTTCCTTGATGATCTCATCGCGCTCCGAAACCGCCTCCGTCTTCAGCAGATGAGCTGTCTGAATGGTCACCATGTACGACGCGGATAGTTTCTGCACTTCACCCAGCAGGTCCTTCTGCAGCTCGACATCCTGCTCACGGCAGAGATCGGCGAAATGGAAGCCATACTGGGCGATGAGATCCTTCGACTGCGCCTTCAACAGGGCAGTATCCTTGCCGGCGAGGCGGGAAAGCCGGGTCAGTTTCGTCCACTCCAGCTTGCGCGCATCGCAGCGCTGCGAAAGCTTCACCCGCTGGTTGCTGATTTCCGATTCGGTGGCGATCTGGTGCCGCAGCGCTTCACCGAGGGAGGCCAGCAGTCCGGGAAGCTGATTGAGCCCGATGGGATGCGCGGCGTCCTTCCAGGTGCGGGTCAGGAGTTCATCGACCTCGGTCATCAGTTCCTTGATCACCGAGCGACGGTTGGCGCCAATGTTCTGGAAAAACGTCTTGGTCCCGCCGCCACGGAATTCCTTGGCGAAAAACTCGGCGTATTTTGTCTCCAGCCCTTCGATGGTTTTCTGATCCGCATCGGAGTTCAGGACTCCCTTCTCAAGGGTCTCGAATTCCTTGCGCAACTCAGCCGCAAAGGCATCGCGCGAGGTCGCCAGCGAGCGCTGGTTCAGGAGCGTGAGGAGCGTGCTGCGCATCGAGCCGAGCCGTTGCTCCAGCAGGTCGATGGTGGCATCGGAGTAACCGGTGACTTCCTGCCAGTTGTTGAAGAGCATCTGATTGATGCCGGCGATCACCAGGTCCAGCGACACCGCCTCGGTGATCTTTTCGCTCGGCACTTCCCAACGGCGCATGCCGCTGCTCGCGAAGCGATAGCTGCGCTCCGGCCGCTGGACCGGCTCGCCTGGGAAGGTGGCCAGGATGTCCTCGCCCGTGAGCGCTTTCTGACAGCTCGGGGAAAGACCGCCGGAAGCGAAGGAATACAGTCGCTCGAAGCAGGACTCCGTGGCGATGCGGATCTGGTTGTCCAGCGGCTGGTTCACGTTGCGCGAATTCAGGCTGGAAAACAGCGAGAGACTCGTGACCGGATCGTTCTGCTCAAAGGGAGCGCCAGCATGCTGGGAACCGAGTTGGGTGGGCCGCAGACGGCCGCAGACCAGCGCATTGAGGTCGCGGAGGGCGGCGTACTGGTTCTGGTAGAAATAGCCCACATCCGCCGCGGCGCCCTCATTGTGGGTGATGTAGAGATACAGGAAAATCGGGAAGCCGGACTGGGTGTCGCCATTCGGAAACTGGCTGCGGATCGAGGTCACCAGGTCGACGATGCCGCCGCTGCCGGTGCCGCCCGCGAGCGAGGCGAAAATGTGGAACCAGCATTGGTGCGCGGCTCCGCGGGTCAGGGTTGCGACCTGATCCTGCACCCCGCGGTTGATTTGATCGGCATTGTTGGCAAACAGCAGGCGCCCGAAACGGCGGCGCTGGTTCGCCCCCTGGATCTGCCGGTTGCCCGCGAGGTAACTGTCGACCACCGAGGTCTCGCCGATCCACGGCGCGACGTCCGGACGGATGGCCAGGCCGCCGGCTTGGGAGAGCCGGTCCAGCGAAAGCATCTGCCGCTGGGTCAGCGAGAGATCCTTGCCGAAGTACTTCCACGCCTTGCCGCTGTTCCAGACGTCACTGCTGGAGTCGATGGAAAGGAATTCCCAGTTCTGCCCGAGCTCCCGGATCTGCGTCACGTCCTTGGAGCGCTGCTCCATGACCTTCCGCAGTTCCGCCAGACTCCGGCCGCCCTGTCCGCCAAGGCCGATGAAGAGATGATTTCGCATAGTCGCGTGATCTTTAGAAATGATTCAGTGAGCCGTCAGACCTTCGGGTTTTCCTTGATGTCTGCGAGCGCCCGGACGGCGACCAGGATCGCCTGGGCCAGGAGCAGAACCACCACGACTGAGATAAGGGTGTTTTCCAGGCTGGCCAACGGACTCTTCAACTCGGCGATCGCATGGTCGACCGCATAGGAAGCCTGGGCCGAAAGCGCGTTGCGCACCCAGTTGTTGGACGGGTTCACGATCATCGGATACGCGGCCCCGGAGCTTTCGCCGGAGGAGGTCGTCTCCGCGGCGACGCTGGCAGGATCCCTGATACTGAGCGGCGCGCCATAACGAAAGGGATCCTTGGTCTGGAGTTGCGGACTCGCCGCCTCCGCGGCCGCCATCGCCAGCATGCGGGCCTCGGTGTCGTTGTTCAGGCGCAGTTCATTGCCGCCCTCCGCGGGCGGAGTCAGACCCTCCTGGCCGCCCAGCGGTTGAAGCTTATCCCAGGCCTTGCGGAACATCTGACGGTTGTTCTCTCCGGAAGCCGTGATCTGTTGCTTGATCAGTTCCCGCTGCTGGCCGAGCCAAATGACCGACAGGCTGGTCGCCTTCCACTGCAACAGCAGTAACGCGATGACCAGGGCCACCACCAGGTTGATCACCGGTTGCGCACCGCTGCCGGAAAAGCCCCACCGGCGGTTCCAGGCCGAGCCCCAGTAGCGCCCGATCAACAGGAACGAGACGAGGAAGCCGGCGACGGCAATGAGGATCGCCACGAGATCGAAATGCCCGAGGGTGAATTTTGTGACGAAGACCAGAGAATCAAAAAATGTCATTTGATCGAGGAGTAGCTGAACATTCAGACCCGGGAAGCAGCCCCGTCAAGCAGACACCGGAAGGAGGGAAGACTAACAGAGCGGTCGCAGTATAGACGCGATCCCACGTCTGGCCATTCATAGACTGTAAAAACAAAGTAACCCGGCTCCATTTAACTGGAGCCGGGTCAAGATTGAAACATGCTGGACGGTTTTTCCGCTTATTCCGGTGCGACTTCCGAATCACCGTCTTCTTCGTCGTCGCCGCCACCGTCACCCTCTGGAGCCGGAGCGACCCCGGTGTTTTCGGCGGTTTCGCCTTCCAGAGTGCCCGAGTCCTCGCCATCGGCGACCACCAGGGCGATGTCCTGAAGTTTTTCTCCCTCTTTGAGTGTGAGCAACTTGACGCCCTGGGCGTTGCGGCCGGTCTCGCGGACTTCGCTGACGCGGATGCGGATGCTCTGGCCGCCGGAAGTCATCAGCATCAGCTCATCCTCCTCACGGACGGTGACCGCACCGACGACTTCGCCGGTCTTTTCGGTCACCTTCATGGTGATGATGCCCTTGCCGCCGCGGCTCTGGAGCCGGTAGTCGGCGAAGGCGGTGCGCTTGCCGATGCCATTGTCGGACGCCACCAGCAACATCGATCCCTCCGTCACCAGCGCCAGGCCGATGACATAGTCGCCCTCCTCCGGGCGAATACCCGCGACCCCGGCGGTGGCACGGCCCTGCGGACGCGCCTGGTCTTCCGGGAAGCGCAGGCTGAGGCCGTGGCGGGTCACCAGGATGACCTCGTCCTTGCCACTGGTGAGGCGGACGCCGATGAGCTCGTTGCCCTCCTCCAGGTTGATGGCGATGATGCCGTCCTTGCGGTAGTTTCTGAAGTCGTTCAGCGGGGTTTTCTTCACCTTGCCGCTGCGGGTGGCGAAAATCACGTAGCCGGCATCCTCGCGGAAGGTGACGTCGGTTCCGATCTCGTCCGTGGCACGCTCCAGCCGGAGCACGGCGGCGATCTTCTCCTCCGTTTTCAGGTTCAGAACATTCCGGATGCTGCGGCCCTTGGCGGTGCGTGAGCCCTCCGGGAGTTCGTAGACGCGCTCGACATAGACCCGGCCGGTGTTCGTGAAGAACATCAGGTAGTCATGCGCCTGGGCGCTGAAGAGCTGCTCGACGAAGTCGTTCTCCTCGTCATTGGCGGTCCGGGTTTCCAGCCCGCGCAGGCCCTTGCCGCCGCGGCCCTGGACGCGGAACTCGCTCATCGGGGTGCGCTTGATGTAGCCGCGGTGGGAAATGGTCACGATCATCGCGTCGTTGGCGATGAGGTCTTCCATGGCGATCTCGCCTTCCTCCGGGAGAATCTCGCACTTACGGGGAGTGCCGTACTTCTGACGGATGATCATCAGCTCGTCCTTGATGATCGCAAGCACGCGGGCTTCGCGGGCCAGGATGTCCATCAGGTCGGTGATCTCGGCCAGCACGTTGTCGTACTCCGCCTTGATCTTGTCGCCTTCCAGCGCGGTCAGCTGATAGAGGCGCAGCTCAAGGATCGCGTTCACCTGGCGCTCCGTGAACAGGTACTTTCCGCCCTGAACCGCGGCCTGGCCGCGGATCAGAATGCCGAGCCCGGCGGCCGTCGCCTCAGGAAAGCTGTAAGCGGTGAGACGTTCGCGGGCTTCATCCCGGTTCTTCGACGAACGGATGATGTGAATGAAATCGTCGATGTGGCTGAGCGCCAGCAGATAGGCCTCCAGCAGCTCCGCGCGCTCCTCGGCCTTGCCCAGGAGATAGCGGGTGCGGCGGACCACCACGTCGCGGCGGTGCTCGATGTAGCAGTCGATCGCTTCCTTCAGCGACAGCAGCTTCGGCCGGCGCTGGTGGATCGCCAGCATGTTCACGCTGAAGGAAGTATCCAGTGAAGTCAGCTTGAAGAGCTGGTTCACCACGACCTGCGGACGAGCGTCGCGCTTGAGCTCGATTTCGATGCGGGTCTCCTCGTCCGAAAGGTCGCGCATCCCGGAGATCCCGGTCAGCGTCTTTTCGTTCACCAGCTCCGCGATGCGCTGCTGGAGGGTTGCCCGGTTCACCCCATAGGGAACCTCGCGGATGGTGATGATCGATTTGCCGTTGGCCTGCTCCTCAACTTCGACGCGACCGCGCATGCGGAACGAGCCGCGTCCGGTCCGGAGATATTCCTCGATCCCTCGCAGGCCGCGAACCTCACAGGAGACCGGGAAGTCCGGCCCTTTCACATACTCCATCAGCTCCGGAAGCGTGATCGCCGGATTATCGATCTGTGCACAGATCGCATCGACGACTTCCTGCAGGTTGTGCGGAGGAAGATTCGTCGCCATGCCCACGGCAATGCCGACGCCGCCGTTGACCAGCAGGTTCGGGAACGCGGAGGGAAGTACGGTAGGCTCCGTCAGTCGTTCGTCGTAGTTCGGGACGAAGTCGACGGTGTCCTTTTCCAGGTCCTCCATCATCGCGAGACCGAGGTGCGTCAAGCGCGCCTCGGTGTATCGCATGGCGGCCGGCGGGTCGCCTTCCACCGAACCGAAGTTACCCTGGCCGTCGATCAGCCGCTCGCGCATCGACCACGGCTGGCCCATGTTCACCAGCGTGGGATAAATGACCGCTTCACCGTGCGGATGGTAATCCCCGGAGGTGTCACCGCAGATTTTGGCGCATTTGATATGCTGCTTCCCGGGCGCCAGGTTCAGCAGCCGCATCGCGTAGAGGATGCGACGCTGGGAGGGCTTCAGGCCATCGCGCACATCCGGCAGTGCGCGGGAGATGATGACCGACATCGAGTAGTCGAGGAAGGACTTCGAGAGTTCCTCGGCAACATTGATCGGCTTTACGGAGTCGTTTGACATGCTGAAATCAGTCGTGGGTCAGTCAGTGGCCGGTGATCAGGGACGATCGACCGGTCCGTTCTTTGCTCAGTTTCGGGCCGGCGTCAGACGTCGAGGTTCCGGACGTTGAGGGCGTTGTCTTCGATGAAGCGCTTGCGTGGCTCCACGATGTCACCCATCAGAATGTCGAACATCCGGTCGGCTTCGACCGCGTTGTCCTCGTCGAGGCGGACCCGCAGCAGCTGGCGGGTTTCGAGATCCATGGTGGTGGAATAAAGCTCCTTGGCGTTCATTTCCCCCAGGCCCTTGAATCGTTTGATCTGCACGCCGCGGCGGCCGATTTCCAGGATCCGGCTGAGGATCTCCGGGACGGAGAAGACCGGCGAAAGGGTCTGCTTCTCGCCCTCCCCTTCGACGATCTCAAAGAGGGGAAAGTCGTCGGAGAAAAACGGCGCGGTCGGCAGGCCGATTTCCTCGATGCGGTTGAGGATCTTCTGAATCGCGTGCGATTCGTGCAATTCGTGATGAACGGCACGACGGCTGGGGCCGTCCGCAAGCAAGGCGTTCTCGTCCGGCGGCTCGCCGAAGAGACGCAGGTCGCGGTTCTCCGCGGCGAATTCCCGCAGGGCAGCGTCGTTGAGGAAATAGTGCAGACTCTCCTGGTTGCCGACGCGGACGCGCACCATGTGCTCCGGCAGACGGCCGTCCTGGCGGGCGGCGAGATAGGCACGGAAAGAGCCGCCATTGCCCTCGATGGACCCCGAGTAGCGGGACAGTGAGGAAAGCGATTCCAGGATCGTGCGCAGTTCGTCAGAATCGAAACTGCGCGAACCACCGGCCACGCGCAGGGACACGTCACCGGCACCCAGGTCGATGAGGATGCGATTCAGCTCGTCATTGCCCTGGACGTACTCGTGACGCTTTTTGCGGGACACCAGATAGAGCGGCGGCTGGGCGATGTACAGATACCCCCGCTTCACCAGATCCGGCATGTGGCGGCAGAAGAACGTCAGCAGCAGCGTGCGGATGTGGGAGCCGTCCACGTCAGCATCGGTCATGATGATGATCTTGTGGTAGCGGACCTTGTCGATCCGGAAGGAACCTTCCTGATCGCCGTCGCCGATTCCCGCGCCGATGGCGGTGATCAACGACTGGATTTCCTTGTTCTGGAGCGCCTTGTGAAGACGGGACTTCTCGACGTTGATCAGCTTGCCTCGCAGCGGCAGGATCGCCTGGGTGCGCCGGTCGCGCCCCTGCTTGGCGGAGCCGCCTGCGGAGTCACCTTCGACAATATAGAGCTCGGACTTGGCCGGGTCGCGCTCGGAGCAGTCGGCCAGCTTGCCGGGCAGGCCGCCCCCGGAGAGGGCCGACTTGCGGACCGTCTCGCGGGCCTTGCGGGCCGCTTCGCGGGCGCGGGCGGCGTTCACCGATTTCTCGATGATTCGTTTTGCGATGGCCGGATTCTCCTCGAAGAACTGGATCAAACCCTCGTAAACGATCGAGGAAACGACGCCTTCGATCTCGGAATTCACCAGCTTGCCCTTCGTCTGCGACGAGAAGCGCGGACTCGGCATCTTCACCGAAATCACGCAAACCAGACCTTCGCGGACGTCATCGCCGGTGAGAGCGACATCCTTGTCCTTCAGGATCTTGTTGGTCTTGGCATACTGATTGACGCCACGGGTCAGAGCGGTGCGAAAACCGGTGAGGTGAGTGCCACCATCCGCATTCGGGATCGAGTTCGCAAAGCAGAGAATCTGGTCGTTGTAGGAGTCGTTGTATTGGAAAACGACATCCGCGAAGACGTCCTCCTGCGACTGCTTGCCGTCGTAATCGATGTCGATCTGCCGCTTGCCCGTAAGAACCACCGGATTCTCGTGAACCACGTTCTTGTTCTCGCCGAGCTGATTGACGAACTCCACGATGCCGAGCGCATAGTAAAAAGAGGTCTTCTTGGCCGACTCCGGCCGCTCGTCTTCGAGATCGATCGTCAGACCCGGGTTCAGGAAAGCGAGTTCGCGGAGGCGGGTCGCCAGGCGGTCGAACTTGAACTCGATGGTGTCGACGAAAATGGTCGCATCCGGGAAGAACGTGATCGTGGTGCCGGTGCGATTGCCATCGACATCGCCGACGACATGCAGCGGCTCCGTGGTCTTACCGCGTTCGAAGGCAATCACATAGAGTTTCTGATCGCGATACACCTCTGCCTTGAACCAATCGGAAAGCGCGTTCACGCACTTGGCGCCGACCCCGTGGAGACCGCCGGAATACTTGTAGGCGCCCTGGCCGAATTTACCGCCGGCGTGAAGATTGGTCAGCACCAGCTCGATCGCTGGCATACCGAACTTCGGGTGCATGTCGACCGGAATGCCGCGGCCGTTGTCACCGACCGAAATCGAGCCATCCACATGAATGGCGACCTTGATACGGTCGCAGTAGCCGGCCAGATGCTCGTCGATCGAGTTGTCGAGAACTTCGAAAACGCAGTGATGCAGACCCCGCTCGTCAGGATCGCCGATATACATGCCGGGACGCTTTCTAACCGCATCAAGCCCTTCCAGCTTGTCGATTTGTGCGGCATCGTAGACCTGCGCGGCAGCGACCTGGGTTTCTGCTTTTTGTGGCTCGTTGGGAGTCTCTGACATAGTGCGACAAGAGGGTCTGAAATCCTCTCTCGGGAGACACGGAACTTCGACGAAAAACCGATCTTTTTTCGCCCCCTGAAAACACCATCCAACTCACTACCTGTGAATAATTTACAATTCAACTATTTGGCCATTCTGTCGTTCAAAAACCAAGTCACCACCACAAAGGCGCAGAAGACTAAAATAAACAGCGTGACGACCAGTAAGCTGCGAGCACTTTCCCGCCGCTCGATATGCGCATGATCGACCATGGAGTCCGCTCCAATCCTGCCCTTCTTCCGGCGGGGAATGCTCCGTGGCGAACGAATCGCGACAGGCATATCGATTGCTTTCTCAGACATTATCGACGGCGCCACAACATCTCGACCGCGTCCACCGGGAGCAACCACAAACGAGCCACAGTCGGGACAAGGACCCGATACACCGGCTTGATGCCGCC
>JAQGPE010000079.1 GCA_028293225.1 Akkermansiaceae bacterium
AAGAAGACGTAGCCGATGAGTCCGATGCGGACGGGTTTCTTTGCCATGATAAGATGGGAGTGAGGATTGGGTGGTGAGATGGCTTCAGAGGGCCTCGTCGACCTTGATCATCGCGCCGAGAATCGTGTTCCAGGTCGCCTGGGTTTCGAGGACTTCGTTCGGGAACATGCAGCCATCCCAACAGATGTGCTTGATGCCGCGGTCGGCCGCATCCTGCAGCCAGTAGGTCGAGCACTTGGTGATATCCAGCTTGCCGTTCGGGTCGTTGGCGGCGCAGTGGCGGCCGGTCTTGTCGTGGGAGCCGGTGCCGTGGACGGAGCCGTCGTTCTGGGCGACGTGGAAGTCGAAGGTCCACGGGCGGAGGGCGTCCGTCATGGTCTTGTAGGCGGCCCAGAATTCCTCATCGGTGTAGCCTTCCTTGAGGAGAGCGGCCTCCGGGGCGTTGTAGCCCATGAGGTAGAGGTAGGTGTGCGCCAGGTCAGCCTGGAAGCCGACGGTCTTTGGCAGGCCGGTCGCTTCGAGGGTGTCGAGCATGGCCTTCCAGGAGTGCATGCCGCCCCAGCAGATTTCTCCTTCGGCCGCCAGGCGTTCGCCGTGCTGTTCGGCGACCTTGCCGGCTTCACGGAAAGTCTCGGCGATCTTGGCGGTGTTGCCCGCGGGGTCCTTGGCCCAGTCGGTCACGCCGCCGGCGGAGTCGATGCGGATGACGCCGGAGGTGCGCACACCGCTGTCGTTGAGGATGCCGGCGATGCGGCAGGCTTTCTCGACGGCGAGGACGAAGTTCTTGCGGTCGTCAGCGGAGCCGAAGGCGCTGCCGCCGACGGTGCCGGGCCAGACTGGAGCGACCAGCGAGCCGACCTTGAGGCCGTTCGAGGCGATCTTGTCGGCCATGGCTTTGATCTCGTCCGTCGAGGCATCCGGATCGGTGTGCGGATGGAACATGAAGAGGTCGATGCCGTCGAATTTGCGACCGTTGACTTCGGCGGCGACGGTCAGCTCGATCATGCGGTCGAGAGAGATCGGAGGATGGTCGGTGCCTGGCTCCTTGCCGACCAGGCCGGGCCACATGGCGTTGTGAAGTTTCATCGTCTTGGGTTGGTGTGCTGTAGGTTTGAAAAAAGCGGAAAGGACCGGAGAGCCACGGGACTCTCCTGGTAGTGGGATGGCAGAAGGAGGAGAAGCTAGCCGCCTCCCCTCCCCCTTCAAGAAATCGCCTCGGCGAAATCCGGTGATTTATTTCTTCCAGGCGCCGAGTGCCGGAGCATCGGGATTCACTTCGGGGCCGAAGTAGCGCAGGCAGACCAGATCCTCGGTCTCGGAGGTGTTTTCGAACACGACGCCGGCCTTGGCGGCGGCTTCGGTGGCGAAGAACTCGTCCTGAGTCAGGTCGTGGAAACGGATCAGTTTCGGGCAGTTCAGGCGCAACTTGTTGGCATGGCCTTCACCGGCCACGACGATCAGGCCGTAGGCGCCGGAGTCCTTCACGGTCACCTTGGCGCCCGGCTTCACGGTCAGTTCCTTGGCGGTGAAGTACTGGAAGTTGTCGACCTTGCCGTAAACGATCCACTTGTCGACGTGGCCTGCGCTTTCCTCGGCGACGAGCGGCTCAAGGAAGTGGTTGTCCTTGAAGTTCGGGTCGACGTTCTTTTCCCAGTGGAGCTGGTCGACGATGAAGTCGACGTCCTGGTGCTTGTCCGCCGGCATGTCCTTCACGAGGAGGGACCAGGGCACTTCGCGGCCTTCCACCAGGTTCTGATACATCCCGAACACGTCGGAGCCCCACTGCGGCTCGTAGGTGCAAAGCGAACCCGGAGCATGAAGGATGCACGGATCAACCAGCCAGCCGGTGCCCGGCTCCAGCTTGTAGGCCTTGGAAAGGGCGAGGATCTTGTTGTCGCCTTTCTGCCAGTTGGCGATGCACTCGCGGACCTGCTCGCGGGTGGTGCCGGGCTCGAAGCCCATGAAGGTGTAGGGGAAATTGTTCCCGACGTTATTGTGCTGCGGCGGAAAGTAGTAGGATTCCGGCTTGCCTTCCTGACCGACCAAGGCGGCCTGGGCGGCGTCCTGGTGCATGTGATGGGGAATGGGACCCATGTTGTCGAAGAACTTCGAGTAAACGGGCCACTTGCCGTACTTGTCCCAGATGGCGGAGCCGATGATTTCCGCGCCGCACTCGGCCACGGCGTCACGCAGGGTGAAGCGTTCGTTGCCGACGACCACGTAGGACAGGCCTTCGTCTTCGGTGCGGTTGTCGTTGGCGGCTTCCGTGGTGGAGGCGAACCAGCGTTCGTCGATGCCGCCGCGGCTCAGGCCGAAGGCGTAGAGGTCATCGGGGTGCAACTTCAGGCGTTTGCCGGGCTGGAGGAAGGAACGCGGCACCCAGGTCGGGGCCAGGCGGAGCAGGCCGCCGGTTTCTGCCAGGTGGGCTTCGACGAGAGCGCGGACATTGCCGCTGCGGGTGGTGAGGTCCTTGACGGAGCGAGGTTGGGTCATGATCTTGGGTTGCAATACAGAGTTATCTAACAAAGGACGAAGGACCAGTCGGTGGCGGCGGTCACCTGGGCGCCGGATTCGCCGGTGATGACCACTTGGCCGGGACCGGCGGGCTGGATGGATTTCACCGCGCCGAAGTCATCCGGCACCAGCGCGACGGCCTGGATCGTCCGGAGCGAGACGGTCTCGTCCGGGCGGAAAGTCCGGGTGGTGGGGACGCCGTCGTCCTTGAGGCGATCCTCACGGGAAACATCGACGCCGTCGCTGAAATGCGAGCAGACCTCCTCCACGCCGAGGCGTCCCAGGTGGCGTCCACCCCAGGGTTCGGCATGGCGGCCGCCATTCGACATCCAGAACATGGTGGCCGGGAAATCGGTGGGATCCTTCAGCGCGTACCAGACGTAGCCGTCGAAGACCACGGCGGACCAGGCGAAGGGTTGTTCCTCCGTCGCGGGTTCGTTGACCATCATTACCAGGTCATCGAATCCTAGGCGGGCCGGATAGTGGGTGAGGTCGGCGGAGCCGCCGGTGGCCAGTGGGACTTCGCGGAGATCGCTGAAGGTGCCGTGAGGCTTGAGCGCGCCGTATTCGCGGGCCTCGGGGTTCGAGAAAAAGCCGGGATACACCATGCCTTTGCGGAAGGGTGAAACCGTCACTCGGCCCATGCCGTCGCGCAGATTGGAGAGATCGAGGATCGGGTGGTTGCCGTAGCTGTAGCGGCCCTCGACGCCGGAGATGCGATGCTCCTGATAGACGGCGGTCTCGCCTTCGCGGACGCTGACCAGCTTTTCGATCCAGCCGCCGGCGTCAGGATCGTCCATGCCGATGTGGAGCATGTCCTCACTGCCCGCCACGATCTTCCAATCGTCATTCGCCGACACGCCGTGCGGCGGGGCACCATCGGCCTGGCCGCCGAAGGGAAAGCAAAAGAAATCACCACGCAGGACCTGGAGCAGTTCCGGCAGCGCGGGCTCGATCTCATGGCGCTGCCACGGAGCGAGGGCGTAGGGCGACACCTTGCGGCTCCCCAGGCGGAATTCCACCGGGGCCAGATGCCCGGCACGATGCGTCACCCAGACTTTTACAAGACCGTTCGACAGACACCAGCTGGGTTCTCCATGGACTGCTTCGTTCATGTGATTGGTCGATTCAGAAAAAATCTCACAAAAACGGAAGCAAAATCACATTGGCCATAAAATTGGGTCGCCCTTCCGGCCCGCCCGCCTTAGTGGCTGGGAGAGCGACGGCTCTTTTACCCTTCCGTTGCCGATTCCTAACCCTCGAACCCATATCATGAAATTCGGTTTCAATGTGTTGCTCTGGACGCCATCCCTCCAGGAAGATCAATTTCACCTGCTGGGAAAATTGAGACAGACCGGCTACGACGGTGTCGAGCTGCCCATTTTCAGCCCGGATGTCGCTCACAATCAGAAAATTGGAGCAGCCCTGAAAAATGAAGGCCTGCGTTCCACGGTCGTGACGATCATCCCTGACGAAGCCCGCAGTCCGATCAGCCCGGTCGCCGCGAATCGCGCCGCGGCGCTCGATTATCTCAAGCAGATCGTCGACTCTTGCCATGCGTGTCATGCGGAAGTGATGATGGGACCCTTCCACCAGCCGCTCGGCGTTTTCTCCGGAAGCGGCCCAACGCATGACGAACAAAAATGGGCGGCGGACGTGCATCGCGAGCTGGCTGAGTATGCGCAGCCGGC
>JAQGPE010000101.1 GCA_028293225.1 Akkermansiaceae bacterium
GCTGCCCCCGGCATCCGAACTGGGCTCTGCGTTGCAGGCGCTGGCGGTTTCCTGCCCGAAGGCTTTTCCCGAGGGCTGCGACTTTGCGAGGCTGGGTAGACGCCTGGCTGGGACCTCGATCGCGGCGCTGGAGGCCTTCATCCGGCAACGGCATCACTCGGTGAAACCGCTGGTGGACGCCGACCTGGGGGATTTGCGCAAGGCGCTGGTCGAGCGGGATGCTGGCGACCTGATCGATTTCATGGAGCCGGACCGGACGCTGGACGATGTCACCGGGCTGGAGGGGGTGAAAAAGCGCCTGCGGCAGGACCTGGAACTCTGGCGGCAGGACGAGACCGCGGCGCTGCCGATGGGCTATCTGTTCTGCGGGCCCGTCGGCACCGGCAAGACCTACCTGGCCGAGTGCCTGGCCGGGGAGGCCGGAGTGCCGGTGGTGGTGCTGCGGAATTTCCGCGACCGCTGGGTCGGCTCCACCGAGGCGAATCTGGAGAAGATCTTTTCCCTGCTGCATGCGCTGGGGCGGTGCATCGTTTTCGTCGACGAGGCCGACCAGGCGCTGGGACGGCGCGAGGGCGGGGCGGGGGATTCCGGGGTTTCCAGCCGGGTTTACTCGATGCTGGCGGCGGAGATGTCCGACACCCGCAACCGCGGCAAGATCCTGTGGGTGCTGGCCTCCAGCCGCCCGGACCTGATCGAGGTCGACCTCAAGCGGCCGGGCCGGATTGACGTGAAAGTGCCGATTTTCCCGACCGCGACCCCGGCCGAGGGGCTGGTGCTGCTGGCGGCGTTGTGCAAACGACGCGGGCTGGTGCTCGATCAGGCGGGGAAGGAATCCCTGCTGCCGCTGATTCCGCCCTGGCTGACTCCGGGCGCGGCGGAGGCTCTCGCGGTGAAGAGCTACCGTCTCACCAAGACGGGAGTTCCGGACCCGGTGGCGGCGTTGCGGGCCAGCCTGGAGGGCTACCTGCCGCCGGTCGATCCGCGGGTCATCCGGGCCCAGATGGTCCTGGCAGCGGAGGAAGCGACCGATGCCGATTTCGTGGCTCCGGAGGTGCGCGCCTACCTCGAAAACGGCGCTTGATGGGGTCCGGTTAGAGATCCGGAAGGGTTGATGACCGGATTTTTCCCTGGTTGCCGGCCGGGTGGAATTTACAGAAGGGGCCGTTTTTCTTTACAGAAAAAGCCCTTGCGCGGGCAGGATTCCGGCTCCGAAAGCGGTTAGAAATCAGCCCGCTGGCACGCCATGAGCTTTCCGAATCTTTCACTAACAGAGGAATTTGGGGGTTGCCGGAACCCCCCCGCTCCTCCTAGAAACCTGAGTCTGCTCTGATAAGAGGTTCTCGAATATCAAGCCATCCTAAGCAACGCATGACCTTCCGATATCTTTCCGCCGCCGCAGCTCTTGGCGCGATGTTCCTGGCCAGCTGCGCCCCGGATTCTGACCTGCAGGTCGTGTCCAAATCCCGCTCTCAGACGATCGCCATGTATGGCGGCAGCGCTGCCAAGACGCAGGGATTCTTCCAGACCGCCCAGGTCTACTCGACCGCCGCACCTTCCGCCTCCGTCGTCCAGCAGGCCGCCGCGATGCCGAAGGACAAGCACGGCATGCCGTTCTACAAGGCTTCCGACCGCACCCGCCTGGTCCGCACCACGGCCTACACCCACACGGAGGACGATCACCTCCAGTATGGCGCCATGAACGCCGCGGGCACTCCGCTCCGCTACACCGACCGGGTCCGCAGCGCCGCCGCTGACTGGGCCGTCTATCCGGTTGGCACCGTTTTCCGCATCAAGGGCATGCCGCAGCTTTTCGTCGTGGACGACTACGGTTCGGCCCTGACCGGCACCGGCACCATCGACATCTTCACCCCGACCAAGGACTACATGGGTCTCTGGGGTCGCCGGAACGTCGAAATTTCCATCGTCCAGTGGGGCTCCTACAGCCGCAGCTCGGAACTCCTGGCCCAGCGCCAGAGCTTCCCGCATTGCCGCCAGATGTATGCCGCCATCCAGCAGATGTCCTCGGGCACTGCGACGGCCTATACGGCTGCCCGCTGAGGCTTCAGCCTGCTACGGATGACGCGAGCGGAGCGCGCAAAGTATTTGGACCGGCGTCTCGAGGATCTCTATCCTGAGACGCCGATTCCTTTGGATCATACCAGTCCGTATACCCTGCTGGTGGCTGTCCTGCTGTCGGCGCAGTGCACGGACGTGCGGGTCAACCTGGTCACGCCGGCTCTTTTCGCCCTGGCGGACACGCCGGAGGAGATGATGAAGGTGCCGGTGGAGAAGATCCGCGAGATCATCCGGCCGTGCGGGCTTTCGCCGCGGAAATCCCAGGCGATCAGCGATCTGTCGCGGATTCTGGTGGAGAAGCACGGCGGCAAGGTTCCGCAGGACTTTGCGGCGCTGGAGGAACTGCCGGGCGTGGGGCATAAGACCGCCTCGGTGGTGATGTCGCAGTCCTTCGGGGTGCCGGCGTTCCCGGTCGACACCCATATTCACCGTCTGGCGACCCGTTGGAAGCTGACCGACGGGAAAAACGTGGTCCAGACCGAGCGGGATCTGAAGAAGCTTTTCCCGAAGGACCGCTGGAACCAGCTCCACCTGCGGATCATTTTCTACGGGCGCGAGTATTGCAAAGCCCGTGGCTGCGATGGCAGGAGCTGCCTGCTGTGCCGGGAGGTTTTTCCACCGCGTTCCGCCGCCTAGCGGGCGGATTCACCCGGCCGGGTGAGTCGGAGCTTCCATGAGAGGGCTGGAGAGCCCAAGATCGCAGCGATTGCCATGCCTCGTTTCTCCCGTCTTTCCCTTCTGGCGCCCGCCGTGGCGCTGCTGTGCGGGCCGCTGGCGCGGGGTGCGGACGACGACGCGCAGGCGCTGAGCGCCCAGGCGGTCACGGCGATGGATGCCGGGAAATGGCAGGATGCGCTGGAGACGCTGGACCGCTGCGTGACCCGCTACGATGCCGAGGCGCTGAAGCGTTTCGGGCCCTCGTTCGGGGTCTCGTGGTACCGCAAGGGCGTCTGCGAGCTGAAGCTGCAGAAGTGGGAGGACGCCGCGCACTCTTTCCAGAAGTGCTATCAGGACTATCCGAACCGGAGCAGGACGATCGCCAATCCCTACAACAAGCGGGCGTTGCTGCGCTGGGGTGAGGCGTTGCAGGGTGCCGGCAATCCCGCCGAGGCGCTGCGCCTTTACGACAAGTTCCTGGTGGAGCGGGACAAGACGGAGGATGGCTTTCAGCCCGCCTCTTTCTACCTCAGCCGGTCGCTGTGCCACTTTGCTACGGGAAAGATTGCCGAGGGGGTGGTGGATTTCGAAACGGCGGTGAAGAACCGCAGCGGCTTCGACACGCCGGACAGCGGGATCGCGGTGGCGTTCCGGGCGCTGGTGAAGGCCGCGCTGGAGGCCAAGGACGAGAAGATCGTGAGCGGGTTCATCAACCGCAACCGGGGTGACCTGGTGGTGGCGCCGGCCGAGATGGCGGCCTGCGTGGACCTTTATCTTTCGATGGGGGCGGAGATGGCGGCGGCGGGCATGCCCCTCGCGGCGGCGGCCTTCTTCGGCCTGGTGCCGGATACCGATGTGATGATCGAGGACCTGCGGGCGCGTCTGGATCGGCCGGGGGACCTCGATGCCGGGCGGCTGGCACGCTTTCAGGCCGCCCTGGCAAAGCTGGAGGAGGCGCGGCGCAAGGACACCTCCGCTGAGGTGGCCAAGCTGGCGGGCACCGCGCTGTTGCTGGAGCAGGCGGGGGATGTGCGCGGAGCGTTCTCCTGCTATCAGTTGTTAGAGCGATTTCACGGCCATTCGCCTCAACGCGAGGAATACCTTTTTCAGCTGGTTCGCACCGGCATCCTGGCGGGTGAGACCCGGCAAGCGGAGCAATATGGCACGGTCTTCACGGCGGCCTATCCCCAGTCGAAGCGCAACCCGGAGTTGAAACGCACCATGCTGGCGGCGCTGTTCCGCAGCGGCGGCTTCGATGCCTGCGCCAGGGCGGCGGCGGGGATGCAGAAGGACTTTCCGGAAGGCAGCCGCGAGCAGGATGCCTGCCTGTATTTCCTGGCAGCCAGCGACTACTATCTGGGGCGTACCAAGGAGGCGGAGCCGTTGATCGACCAGCAGGTCAGCAAGTATCCGCAGAGTGAATTCCGCCAGGCGGCGCTGTGGTATCAGGCTTCGATCCGGTCGCGTTTGGGCAAGCGGGCCGAGGCGGCCGGATTGCTGGACTCTTTCCTGGCGGCCTATCCGGATGCGGCGTCCAACAGCTTCATGCCATACGCGTTGTTCGAGCGGGCTTCCTGCCATGCGGCGGAAAAGCAGTGGCCGGAGGCGCTGGCGAAGCTGGAGCGACTCGACCAGGGCTTCGCGGAGTCCGAAGTCAGCGACACGGCGGCGAGTCTGCTCGGCCAGGTGATGATGGCTTTGGGCCGGGACCAGGAGGCCGCCGGGGCCTATCGCAAGGCGCTGGGATTGGCGCGGGAGCGGAACCACCCGGTGGTGGCGGCGGAGGCGCTGCTGCAATTGGCGGCGCTGCTTGCGGGGGAAGCGCCGGACCGGGCCAAAGCGGACAAGGAGCTGCTGGCCTGTGCGGACTTGTTCTGGAGGGACTACGCGGGCAATGCGGCGACTTCCCATCGGTTCGCCCTGGTGCAGGCGGAGGCATTTGCCCGCAACGGCCGCAGCCAGGAAGCGATCGAGCGGCTGGAGAAAGCGATCAGCGCGGCGGACTGCAGTGAGGCGGATCGCGGTGACGCGGCGTGGGCCTTTGCGCGGCTGTTCCTGCGTGAGCATCCGCCGGAGCGGTTGAAGGAGATGTTCCTGCATTTCCCCGGGCTTGCCGAGACCGACAGGAGAGCGCAGGCGCTGCTTCGCGGCACGGCGCTCCTGGTTCTGGACGAACCGCTGCGAAAGAAGGAGCCGGGCTGGGAGGCCAAGGCGACGCCGCTGATGGCGGAGATTTTCCAGGATCTGAAGAATCGCTTCGCGCCGGAGGATTTTTCCACCGCGCTGCTGATCCGCACCGGGGATTTTCTGCGCGTGACCACTTCCGCGCCACGGCAGGCGCTGCCGTACTACGAAGAGGTGCTGAAGCGGCGGGATGAAGGTTTGTATGGCCGCGCCTGCTCGGGAAAGCGGCGGTGCTGGCCCAGGGCAGCGATGCCGAGAAGGACGAGGCGAAGCAGGCGCTGGAGCGTGGCCAGGGGCTGTTTCCGGCGCTGTCGCCGGAGGAGCAGGGAGTCTGGAAACAGCTGGAGGCGCTCGCCTCCCGCAGAGCCCCGTCCGGGGTCAACGAGATCCGCTGAACGAATGAAGGTGAAGCCGCTGTTGTCTTGGATGATGCTCCTTTCCGCCGCCGGGTCGTTCGCGGTGGAGGCGGAAACCGTTGAAGCCTACCTGGCTCCGCAGGACGGCGGCTCGCTGCACGTGAAGCTGACCGGCGGTGACCGGACCACGCTGCGCTATGAGGAGATTTCCACGCCGGGCGTGGGTCGCGAGATCGCCAGCGCCGGCCTGCGCAGTGTCGCGCTGGTGGAGCCGCCGGGATTCCAGGAAGCCATGGCGCTCTATGGCTCGCGCCACTACCGGGCGGCGCGGGAGAAGTTCGCGACGGTTCAGAAGGCCTATCAGGATTTCTCCTTTCTGCCGGACAATCCGGCGACGCTGGCGGGTTTCCAGATCATGGAGTGCCTCAGGCAGGAGGGCGACCTGGAGGAGCTGGCAAAAGCGGCGGCGGGCTTCGACAAATCCAAGCTATCGCGTGAGTACCAGCAACGGCAGTTCGATCTCTACGCCATGTGGGACGATGTCCGGAACCAGAGCTGGGACCGGGTGGAGCCGGTGTGCCGGGAGCGCCTGGAAGAGCGGCTGCCCGGTGACCAGCGCTCCCAGGTGGCCTATGGTCTGGGCCTGGCGCTGGAGGCGAAAGGAAAGGCCGGTGAGGCGCTGGCGAGCTATCACGAAGCCATGGCCGCCGCGACGGGAGCTCCAGATGCGACGACCCGCCAGGCGGCTCTGCATGCCATGCGTCTCCATCGGAAGCAGCCGGAGGTCGCGGCGGCTCTGGCGCAGCAGGGCGCCCTGAAAAGCAAAGAGGCCGGATCGACTGGATCCGGCCCCGAAATGCGGGAACTGCTGGCCTTGGCGCGGGCCTATGCGAGCCACTTCGGAGCGGGAGAGTCCTTGCCGGACGACCTCAAGGATCTCCTGCCCGCGGGAAAGTAGTGCTCTTCAATGATCGGGCGTGTCGCCGTCGATCGGACCGACAAACGGCGGCTCGAGGATCAGCTCGTCGCCCTGAACCGGCTTCACGCCGGCGAACTTGGTGACCGGGTTGGCGATGGTGCCGTCCGGAGTGATCTGGTCGACGCGCAGCTTGCCGAGGATGCCGCCGTTGCGGCGGATCAGCAGCTCGGTGCCGGCCTGGACGTTTTCAGGAGAGGTGATTTCGACCGTGGCGAAGGAGCCCGCATCCGGGCTGTCGACCCACTCGGTCACGCGGCCCATCAGGGTGGCCTGCTGGATCATGGCCATGCGGCGGGAGACCTTGTCGGCGGCGCGGTCGGGCGTGGTGGTCTTCGGCAGGCGGTTGGCGAGCAGGCCGGCTTCCTGGTCCTTCAGGCTGGAGTCACGCTCGGCCTTCTGTTTTTCCTCTTCCAGCTCCTGGATCTTGGCGTTCGCTTCGGCCAGTTCGGAAGGGGAAGGAGCGGCGTAGCTTGGCGCTGGGGTCGAAGCCTGGGTGACGGCAGGCCCACCGGCCTGAGGATTGGTCAGGCGAAGCTTTTCGACCTCTAGTTTCTCTTTTTCAAGTTCCAGGCGCGCCAGTTCG
>JAQGPE010000105.1 GCA_028293225.1 Akkermansiaceae bacterium
CCGTAGCGCCGGTCCGGGAACAGGCAGCCGTAGCCATGCAGCCGCTCGTCGCTGACGATCTCGCCGTCCTTCTGCTCGTTCAGCCACGCGGTGGCCTCGCGGCGGACCTGCTCGTTCATGAACCAGAAGCGCGCCATGGTGGAGTCCCACACGGCGATGTAGTCGGTGCCATACTGGTAGCCGAGCTTGTTCCAGCGCAGCAGCAGGTCGGAACAGATCACGGTGTTGGCCATGCCGTGATCGGAGAACAGGTGGATGCGGACATCCTGGTAGTTTTTCGCGGCGGTATCGGCCAGCATCCGCAGGTCCTTGGCAAAGGCATCGTAGGCCGCATCCACTTCGGGGTGGTCGGTGCCGTGCTTGTGCATCACTGCGTCCAGCTTGGCGGTGAAGAGATACATCAGTTCGATCTCGCCCTTCTCCAGTTCCGCTTTGGCGTGGGCGACATTCGCCGTGTCGCCGAGCCGCCAATCGGAGCGCACCCACGGCTTGCCGGATTCCTGCCATTTCTCGAAAATGTTCTTCTGGCCGCCGAGAATCCCGCCGGGCTCGTAGATGTCCTTTTTCTCGGTATAGTCAAGGTAGGGCAGCTTCGAAAACGGCACGCTGTAGAGCTGGAAATAGCCGGTGTAGCCGAGCTTCCTGGCGAAGAATTTCGAAACCTGGTTCCGCACCCGGTGATGGCCCGCCAGGACTTCCGGCATCCAGCCGAGGCCCTTGGTGATCGCGAACGGTGACTTGCCCTGCGCCTTCACGAAGAACGAAAAATGCCCGTGATCCTCCGGCAGCGTGCCGGTCAAAATGGTCGGATCGCAGGTGGAGGAGTAGCCCAGCAGCGTGTCGCAGCGGTTGCGCACCGGCAGCAGGTCGGCGGCGAAATTCCGCTTCTGAACCAGCTCCCAGCCCAGGGCGTCGGCGAAAATGAAAATATCGACCCGTGGCTTCATGGTGCCTTCGGCGCGGCGAGTTGGCGGATGCGCTCGATCAGTTCGAGCGGCGAGAACGGCTTGCCCAGCACCGCCACCGCGCCCTCGGCCTTCAGGTCGGCCTCCAGTCCGTGCGTCGCCCGGCCGGTCACGAAGATCACCGGGACATTGGCGCAGCCCGGCGTGGAGTGCAGTGCCTTCATCACCTCCAGCCCGCGGAGGTCCGGGAGTTCGAAATCGAGCACCGCGACGTCCGGCGGCGAGGCTTCGGCCGCTTCGAGCGTGCCCTTGCCGGTGGTGTAAAACGCCCCCTCGATGTCATTCCGGCGGAAATGCATCTGATAGAGACGCGAGGTAATCATGTCGTCTTCAGCAACGAGAACGCGGATCATGGCAAAATGTCTAGGGTTAGAAGGGTGCAGTCGTCCTCGGGAGTCGGACCGCTTGCAGTATGGATGCGGTGCATCAGCTCGACCCAGAAGTCGCCGGCCGGTCGGCCCCGGTAGGCATCGGCGAGCTCGAGAAAGCGCTGCCAGCCGGCTTCGGCTCCGGTGGTACGGTCCCACTCGTAGCAGCCGTCGGTCAGGAAAATCATTCGCTCCCCGCCGCGCAGCGGGATCGTCTCCGACGCGTAGGTCATGTCGGGGATCAGGCCCAGCGGCGGACCGGACGGCTCGAGCAACTGGCGGCCGCCGTCCTTGCCGTAGAGCAGGGTCCGGCAGTGACCGGCGCTGGAAAAGTCCATGGTCTTTCCTGCCGCGTCCACCCGCGCGATCGCGCAGGTGATGAACATGGTCAGGTCGCCCAGTTGGGAACAGAGGTGCGCATTGATCGCTTCCAGCAACTCGGCGGAAGTCCCGCGATCCAGACACAGTTCGAAGGTCGTCCGGAAAATACTGGCGAGCAACGCGGCCGAAACTCCCTTGCCCATCACGTCGATGATCGCCGTCACCAGGTTGCCCTTGGAGTCGGTCTTCGCCATCGCGTAGTCGCCCGCCACCTGCAGGGAACTTTCATGATCGATGCGGATCTTCCACTTCGAGGAAACCGGCGGGGAAAGGATCGGCAGCAGCGATTTCTGAATCTCCACGGCGATCTCCAGCTCACCGAGTTTCTTCTGCGACTGGTCGCGCAGTTGGCCGAGATGACTGTTCGCGCAGGCGATCCCGCACAGGTCGGAAAGGGTGCGCAGGATTCCCAGCGAGCCCGAGTTCAGGCTGTTGCCCTCGCTCTTGCGCAGCGCCACCAGGCTGCCGAAATGCATGTCGCCCGCATTGACGGGAATCGCACACCCGGCGGACGGATGCCGCAGCGCCCCGGGATCGATGCCCCGGCGCTCCAGTTCTTCCGGGTTTTCCCAGACGCACTCCTGCTTCAACGCGGCAAAGGCCTGCATCGAACGGCCGGCGTCCTCGGAATTCAGGAACCATGGCTCCTTCTTCAGTGCATCGAAGACCGTCGCCGGCATGTCCACCGAACCTAACAGGAAAACCCGCTGGAAAGGATGCATGCGCACGAAGTCGCCCAGCGCCCCCGAGATGAAGGCCCCGAGACCGGAGCTTTCCTGGAGGTTCTGCGCCAGCCGGTAGAAGATCGAAAGGCTCTCGTAGCAGATGGACAGTTCCTCCAGCGCCCGCTCCATTTCGGGCTCCAGGTCCATGACGCGGCCCATGCCGGGGTAGCGCTTCATGACCTCGAAGCGGAAACCCTTGTGACCGCGGAAAGGCCGCAGCTCATCGGCGAAATTGTGCAGCAGGAACAGCCCGCGGCCCGATTCCGCCAGCGGATCGTCCGGCAAGGTGGGGTTCCTCAGCATCGAATCCGGCGGCCCCGGACCGGGATCCTCGGTGGCGAGGCGGATGACGTCCTCTTCAAAACACCACTCGATCGTCACTTCCGCATTTGGCACGCCGCTGGCCCCGTGGCGGATCGCGTTGAAGACCAGCTCGTTGAAAGTCAGCAGCCAGCTGCGCACCTCCGCCTCGCTGATGTTCGCCGCGGACAGCGCGGTGGCGAATTGATCGCGCAGAGGTCCCACCAACTCGGCATCGGCGGGAATCCGGTAGCGGGTGACATCGGCAGGCAAGGGGAGGGACGCGTTCATGCGGGAAAGCCGGTCGGCAGGAGCTTCAGGACAAATGCCTTCAGGATGGGGAGGAGGGTCGCCGCCGGCACGCCTGCCTGGTAGGTCGCGTGCAGCGCTTCATCGGGATCTTCCGGGCTGTGGCAGCCATGGCAGTCCGCATAGGAGAAGACCCCGGTTGGTGCGTGCTCGATCGCGCTGCGCCAGTCGTCCGGCAGCGCATTCATTTGAGCGGGGCTTCTCGGCAATACGCCGAACAGCCGCATCTCGCCCTTCCAGACCAGCCGAAGCCACGCTAGCCGGGTCGCCAGTTCGTCGATCTGCAAGCCCGGCAAAACCTTGCCTTCGTAGGTGGGGGTCTCTCCGCTGAGCGTCCGCCGCGCTCCCCGCAGCCGCCAGGCCAGTCGTAGAGCCAGCAGCCTCTCCGCCAGCGGCGGCGGAGTCTGGCGGGCATCGGCCTGCAGGCTGGAGGAAAGATGCGTTTCGAGGCGGTCGATCCGAGCCCGGTGGCGGCGGTTGAACAGCACGCCGCCTTCCAGCAGACAGTCTTCCAGGCCGGTCACCGGTCCCAGGAAGGTATGCGGTGCGATCTGCGAGCGGATGACCTGGTTGGCCCCCGCCAGCAGCGATCCGGAGCCGATCACCGCATGCGGCCCGACTTCGCAGCCGGGCCCGACGAAAACGTCATCCCCGATGAAGTACGGCGGCACCAGTTTGACATTCGGGTGGATCTTGCAGGCGCTGCCGATCGCCAGCAGGTCGCTGTTGGGATCCTTGTAAAAGCGGTTCAGCCACTCCTGTTCCAGGGCTGCGGCGTGATCCAGCAGCTCCCAGCCATTGGCGGGCAGGCGGACTTCCGGATGGTCCGGCAGGCCGGTCACCACCTGGCTGTCGCCGGCGGGCCCGGAGGCATTGCCGGAGGAGATGACCTCCATTCGGATCGGCCACAGCGTGGCGGTTTCCAATGCCTTGCGCACTTCCGCCGGCCGGTCGGTCACTTGAATCTTCACGCCTTCGTAACCCCGGTTCACCGCGTGGTCGAACCAGTGGAACAGCAGGCTCTGGTCACCGATGGTCCACAGGGCGAAGGGCAGGGGATGTCGCCGCACCGTGTCCAGGCCGGACCAGTCCGGTAGGACGAGATGGAGTGTGCCGGGCGTCTCGGAATCCATGGTTAGATCTTCTTAGTAGGCTCCTTTGCCGAACAGCACGGCAGGGACCGTCTTCAGTAGAATCGCCACATCCATCGCCGGCGAGGAGGAGCGGATGTACTGGAGATCTAGTCGCACCTGCCCTTCGAAATCGATCTCGGCACGACCGCCGATCTGCCACAGGCAGGTGATGCCCGGCTTCACGCGCAGCCGCCGCAGGTGCACGGCCTTGTATTCCGCCACCTCGCGCGGCACCGGCGGCCGGGGTCCGACCAGCGACATGTCACCCTTGAGCACGTTGTAAAATTGCGGGAACTCGTCGACCGACAGTTTGCGGATCCACTTGCCCACCTTCGTGATCCGGGGGTCATCCTTCATCTTGAAGGTCACCCCGGCGTTGCCGTGCTGATTGACGTCGAGAAGCCTGTCTTTCAGCTTGTCGGCATTCGGCACCATCGAGCGGAACTTCCACATTCCGAACAGCTTGCCGCCTTCGCCGACCCGGTTCTGGCGGAAAAAGACCGCCCCGCCGTCCTCGATTTTGATCAGCAGCGCGGTGAGAGCGAAAATCGGCGAAAACGCCAGCAGCGCCCCGCCGCCGCCCACCATGTCCAATGTCCGTTTCAGTCCGCGCAGGATCTTCACCGTGACCTTCCAGATCCGCATCTTGCGCTTCGCATGGCGCACCCAGCGCTCCACCGTGCCGCTTTCAAGCGCCCGGCTCCAGTAGGCTGAAGGTTCTTCGTGCATTGATTGTAGGGACTTTCGACTCGCCGAATCCTGACTGGCAGACTGGAGTATTTGATTGCTTTTGGGAAGTACGGATCATTAACTGTGCCTGAAATTCTCAGCTTGTTCATAATGCCATGGGTTTTAGTGTAAATAATGATCCTGAAGTTGTGCAAATCCGCATC
>JAQGPE010000107.1 GCA_028293225.1 Akkermansiaceae bacterium
CATGACACGGCGACGCTGCTGCTGTCCTGCGGGATCGCCTGCACGCTGGTGCTGGCGGGGATTTATCTGACCATCATCCAGAACCGGGCGCTGAAGCTGGCTGAGGAGCGGGTGTCCTTTGTGAACCAGGTTTCGCATGAGCTGGGCACGCCGCTGACGAACATTTTGCTGAATCTGGATCTGGCGGGGCGGGCGACCGAGAACCGTCCGGTGGAGGCGCGGCGGCGGTTGAAGCTGGTGGATGAGGAGGTGCGGCGGCTGTCGCGGCTGGTGGCGAACGTGCTGACCTTTTCGCGGGGCGAGCGGAAGGCGCTGGATCTCCATCCGCGTGAGTTCATCCCCGACGTGGCGGTGGCGGAGGTGCTGAGCCAGTTCGAGGCGGCGCTGGAACGCGCCGGGATCACGGTGGAGTTCAGCGGCGGTGCGGAGGACCGCTTTCACGGCGATCCGGACGCGTTTTCCCAGATCGTCTGCAATCTGATTTCCAACGTGGAGAAATACGCGGCGAGCGGCGGCTGGGTGGGAATCGAAACCACCCAGGCGGATGGCCGGCTGCGGATCCGGGTCAGCGATGCCGGGCCGGGGGTTCCGGCCAGGGCGCGGGCGCGGATTTTCGAAGCCTTCGAGCGCGTCAGTGATGGCGTGGCGGAGGGGGCGAGCGGCACCGGGCTGGGCCTGGCGATCGGACGGGATCTGGCCGCGCGGATGGGCGGCACGCTGGTACTAGAGAACTCGGAGATCGGCGCGGCCTTCATCCTGGAGCTGCCGGCTCCGGAGCGGACGTCTGCTTTGAAACTGCTTCCCCCCATCACCGCCGCATGACCATCCTGCTCGCCGAGGACAACCCGATCACCCGCGAAGCCCTGGCCGCGGTGATCCAGGACGAAGGCTACCGCACGCTGCTGGCGGCGGACGGGCGGGAAGCGCTGGAGTTGTGGCGCGTGCACCGGCCGCAGTTGCTGTGCCTGGACATCATGATGCCGGGGATGGATGGCTTTGAGGTTTGCCGGCGGGTGCGGGCGATCGATGCGCGGGTGCCGATCCTGTTCCTGTCGGCGAAGAGCGAGGAATCGGATGTGGTGGTGGGCCTGGGCCTGGGCGCGGACGATTTCATCCGCAAGCCCTTCACCGCGCTGGAGGTGGTGGCGCGGGTGCGGGCGGCGCTGCGGCGGGCCGGTCCGGCGGAGGAAGGGGAGATCATTTTCGCGATGGCGGATCTGCTGGTGCGACCGGCGGCGCTGGCGGCGGAGCGGGATGGCGCGAGCATTTCCCTGACACCGCGGGAGGTGGCGATGCTGGCGCTGCTGCACCGTCATCCCGGCTTGCCGGTGAGCCGTGACCGCTTTCTGGACGAGTGCTGGGGCGTGGAATATTTCCCGGACTCGCGGACGCTGGATCAGCACATCCTGATGCTGCGCAAGAAGATCGAGGCGGATCCGGTGCGGCCGCGGATCATCGAGACCGTGCGCGGGGTGGGGTACCGGTTCAGGCCGTGAAAAAGACGTGAGGCGGTGTTCAGTGGGCGCGGTGAAAGGTGGCTGTCTTTCTTTTTAAGGAGCCCATTCGTCAAAGAGGTGGCCGTTGTATTTACGAACCGCTCCGTCGTAGGGGCTGAAGCTCCGGAGGGCTTGGCCGGTAGGGGGATAAACAAAGCCCCAGTGGACCTTCAGGAAGGGTCTTTCGGGATCGCTGCCGCTTACCAATTTGCCTTCGATCTCGTATTGGCCCATTCCGCCGAAATAGGCTTCGGTTGAAAGCATGGCGATGATGGCTTCCATGCCATCCGTTCCGATGGCGCTGGTGAGATCCCGCCTGAGATCGTCCATAACCTGCACGCCCGTGGAAGGATCGGCGGTGATATGGAATTTCTTCACCTGCAGCGGATACTTGGCCGGGATGCTGTAGACGGGGTCGTCCGTCACTGGCTCGATCGTCATGCGGCTACGCAAATTTTTCGCCATGCGGTCCCAGGCGGAGTCGATGATTTGCTGGGCTTCCTCCACTTGGATGGGGCTGAGGCCGGCGAGATCGATGATGACCGGGGTGAGGCGACCCTGGTCATCGAGAGCGAGGTCGGAGCCGAGCGACTTTTTGACCTCGGCGACCCGTTGCATGAAGGCCTCGTGACCTTTTGCAATGGTGGTGGAACGTGGCGCCTTGCTTGCGCGGGAGGTGCGGTTGTCCCCGCCGGTGATTTCGTCTGCGGCGGTCTCTACGGGCTGCCGGGAGGATCGGGCCCCGGTGGCGGCGGAGGCGCTGGAATCCCACGAGACGTCGAGGCGGGAAGCGAGCAGGGCGCGGCCCGCCAGATGGGTCAGCACGGCGGCGAGCAGAAACGCGAAAAACGGGGTGAGGCGGCGCTTCATGGCTGCAGGAGGTGGCGGAAGGCGGGGCCGAACCGGGCGGTAATTTGCTCTGGAGTGTTGATCGTTCCGCTCAAGCTGGGTTGCCTGGTGCGGGCGCTGTATTGCTCGTAAAGGAGGGTCTTTTCACCGCTGGCGGGACGGGTGGTAACCTTGAGGGTCAGGCCTTCGCTGCCGAAGCCGGCGAGGACCGAGCAGGATTTGACGAGCGTGGCGCTTTTCTCGCTGCCGACGATTGGGGTGAAGCCGGCATCGAGATCGCGGCGCAGGTCCGCGGCTACGTCGGCATCCGGCGGAATGTTATAGACGAGCAGGCCTTTCTCAGGCCGCGATTCGCGTGGATCGAGAGTCATGCGGCCAGCCAGCAGGGTGGAGGCCCGGCTCTTGATCTCGTCGAGCTTTTGCTGGAGTTGGGGCAATCGCTCCGGCGGGATCTCCAACTGGTTAAGCAACTGCTTTGAAATGGCGCCATTCTGATCGGTCAAGGCATAGGAGGGTCCGTCTTTTTCTGATCCGCCGAGGGAATCGGTATGGCGGTCGATGAAATCCAG
>JAQGPE010000117.1 GCA_028293225.1 Akkermansiaceae bacterium
ATCTCCCGCTCCAGGTGCGCCTTGGCCTGCTCCACGGAAACGAACGATACCGCCACCGTCAGCCGCACCGCGCGGTTCGTCGTGGTGTTGAACTGCATCCAGCCGCCCAGCCGCTGCTTCGTACTGATCGATGCCGCCAGCGTTCCGGCGCTGTCGGTGCTGCCGGTCCAGGTGCCGGCCGAGGTCGGCGTCGCATCCGCCACCGCGTAGAAATAGAGCTCGTAGGCCGCCGGATTCCAGTTGCCGGTGAAGGTGCCGCCGCCGCTGATCGCACCCGTGGCCGGGTCGATCTTCACCGAGCCGCTGGTCATCCCGGTCGTGCTGTTCTGCTTGCGCGCCAGGTCGAAGTAGAGCCGCGCATCCGTGGAGGAGGGGAAGGTGAACGCGTAGATCGCGCTGTTCTCCGCGGAGGCGATTTCGCAATCGGTGTTCCACGTGTCCAGGTGCGCGCGAAAGGCATATGGCCTGGCGATCATTTCGGAAATCGGCGAGGCGTGATTGGCCTCCGTGTTCCCGGCTCCGAGCTGCGGGGAGATCAGGAAATTCCCGTACGACATGGTGCTCGGCCCCGATCCCTGCGGGTGCAGTTGCGCGAAGCCCACCACGTTGCTGCCCTGCTTGTAGCCCCCCGGCGCCGCCGTCAGCGTGTCGGGGCTCGGGTAGATCGAGCCGTTCGGCAGGCACGGTCCCGGCACGCAGGAGCCGGTGTCCAGCACGCCGATCAGCGGATCGACCACGTCGGCCGGATTGGAGCTCAGATCCACCGGATACTCCACCAGCGTCCCGCCCGGGTGCTGGTAGAGCTGGGCGGCTTCCAGCGAAGTCACGGCTCCCTCGTAGATCTGGAAATCGTCCACGTCCCCGTTGAAGTCGTCCAGGATGCCGTCGGCCCGCAGCAGGGCGCCGATGGCGAAACGGCTCACCGGATTGGTCGTGATCGCGATCGCCGTGTTGTTGCCGCCGCGGAAGACCCCGTCGACATACACCGATCTACTACCTGTTTCGTACACCACGGTGATCTGGTGCCATTTTCCGTCGCTCACTCCGTAGCCGGTGGCGATCTGCCCGCTGTCGCTGCCTCCGCCGCCCTGGCGGGCCCGGACCAGCACCCCGGTGCCTGCGGAGCTTTCCCGCGTGGCTGTTTCAAATCCGGTGTTGTAGGTGCCGGTACTGGACGACTCCGTGGTCATGCCGAACACCGCCTGGGTCCCGGCCGCCGCCTGGGCCGGGGTTTGCCGCACCCAGAAGCTGACGCTGAAGGGCCGGAAGGTCCCGTAGTCGCCGAGGATCGACAGCACACTGCCCCCGGCCAGCGTCGCCATCAGGTAGTCGTCGGAGCCGCCCAGGCTCACATAGCCACCCGCCGCGCCGCCGCTGGCGGAGAAGCTGACCGCGTTGCCTTTCACCGTCAGATCGGCGGCGCCCAGGGCATCGCGGCCATTGGCATCCAGCAGATAGTGATGGCGGAGGGTCGCTCCCTGGGAGCGGACGGCGGTCAGGGAGATGAAAACAACAATCGGAGCAAGCCAGCGCGAGTGCATAGAATAGAGACGGGGAGGCGCACGCTGACCAGGCCTGTGCTTCCCTCGGGGGCGCGATTTCCCTTCTCCAGGCCTCAGCTGTCAACGCCCGATGTGAGACGCGGTTGACATGTGGAGAGCTCCGCACCCCGGGCAGCCGCCCGCCGATTACAAACGCACCCATTGAGTTCCACCCGGCCGCTCCCTAACATCCGCAGCAAGTTCGTTGAGAACGATTTTGTCAGCCGAGTGCACCGGCCGTGTGGTCCGGAGCAGCGGGGGAACCAATCCCGGCCGTTTCCGCAGGATATGCTTCCTGTATCGCGGCCTCTGGGGCGAGCGGCGCCTGCGGCGCCGGGGACACGTGGTGGTCCCAGCCCGACAGCTAACCCCGTAGGCATCACCGTGGGGCCACGTCGTTCGGTTTTTCTCCTGATCAGGGAAAGCCGGAGCCGCCGCCGCTTCGCCAGACCCGGAACAGACATCGGCCCCTGCCCTCCCGCAGGTGGACAGGGGCCGTCACGGAAAAACAGGAGAAACATCAATATGATTGCAGGCTTATGGTTTAACATCGGCATCGCCGCGGCGGTCCTCATCGGGATCCCGCTCGTCGTCTACCTCTTCCTCGGTGTGCGCTACATCCCGCACCGCCGTGTCGGGATCATCGAGAAGCTCTGGTCAGCCAACGGCTCCCTGACCGAGGGCCGCATCATCGCCCTCAATGGCGAGGCCGGCTTCCAGGCCCGCGTCCTCCGCGGTGGCCTCTACGTGGGCTTTCCGTTCTGGAAATACAACATCCACAAGGTTCCCCTCGTGACCGTCGCGGAAGGCCGCATCGGCTACGTCTACGCCCGCGACGGCCACCCGCTGCCACCGGAGCAGACCCTCGGCCGCATCGCTCCCTGTAATGGCTTCCAGGACGCCGTCGGCTTCCTCGAAAACAACGGCCAGCGCGGCCGTCAGCGCGGCATCCTCCGCGAAGGCGTCTACGCCATCAACACCGCCGTCTTCATGGTGATCACGGAGACTGGCGTCCACACCGGCCCGATCTCCAGCGAGGAGAACCGCATGGCCCAGCACTGGCTGGAGGAACTCCTCCGCCTCGGCGGTTTCACGCCCGTGGTCATCGGCAGTCCGGTCGCCCGCACGGAGCCCCTGAACTTCCTGGCCCAGGGCATCGCGGAGTCGGACAACATCGGCGTCATCACCGTCCACGACGGCCCCTCGCTCGAAGCCGGTGAAGTCATCGCCCCCGAAGTCCATGACGCCGCTCCCGGCCCCGGCCACAACAACTTCCAGGACCCCGAGGTCTTCCTGAAAGTCGGCGGCCGCCGCGGCAAGCAGCTCCAGGTCCTGACCGACGGCACCTACTTCATCAACCGCTGGTTCGCCACCGTCGAGCCGAAGCCGAAGACCCTCATCCCGATCGGCTACGTCGGCGTGGTGATCGGCTATTTCGGTGGCGATGGCACCGACGTCAGCGGCGCGACCTTCCGCTACGGCGAGCAGGTGGAAAATGGCCGCCGCGGCGTCTGGAAACAAGCCCTCACTCCCGGCAAATACGCCCTCAACCCGTACGCCCTGAAAGTCGAACTCGTCCCCACGGTGAACTTCGTGCTGCGCTGGATCAGCGGCCAGACCGAGAACCACAAGTACGATGAGCACCTTAGCAGCATCCCGCTCATCACCGCCGACGGCTACGA
>JAQGPE010000133.1 GCA_028293225.1 Akkermansiaceae bacterium
TGGCGGCCTTCTTCCCGGACGAGCGGGCGGCGCCCCTGCCGGTGCTGCTGGGGCAGGCGCGGACGTTGATCGCGGCGCATCACCAGGAGGTCGGAGCGAACCGCGAGGTGCTGCGGCAGCAGGAGGCGAAGAAGAACGCGCTGCGGCAGGTGCGGGCGGAACTGCCCGGGCAACGTCAGACACTCGCGGCGCTGGGCGAAAGCTGGCAGGCCGATGCCCTCGCGCTGGGGATTCCGGCCGGGCTGCGGCCTCAGGGGGCGCTGGGCCTGCTGAGGGCGCGGGTGACGCTGTTCGCGGAGTTCGACCGCTGGCGTGCGGCCTCGGCGGAAGCGCAGGTGCTCGGCCAGGGGATCGGGGATTTTGAGAAGGAAGTGGCGGATCTGGTCCAGGCGCTGCACCGGCCATCGCAGGGCACGGAGAGCGACGTCGCGCATCTCTGGGACGCGGCGGCGAAGGCGGAAAGCGCGGGAGAGAAGGCCCGCCTGCTGACTGAGCAGATCGATGCGAAAACGCAGGACCAGGAGCTGGCCCGGGCGGAGTCGGCGCGCTCGCAGCAGCAGTTCGGCGCTCTCTTGAAAGAGGCCGGGCTGGCGGATCAGAGCGAGCTGGCGGCTTTCCTGCTGAAGCTTGAGGAGCGGTCGCGCTGCACCACTCAGCTCGCCACGGTGCGGCAGTTGCTGGCCGGGTTGGCGCGCGGCGAGGCGCTGGAGGATTTCGTGGCCAAGGTGCGGGCGGAGGGCGAGGCCGGACTGATGGGGGCGCTGGATGCGGTGAATGGGGAGATCGCCGCGCTGGAGTCGCAGATCGAGACCAGGCAGGCCGCCCGCCAGAGCTGGCTGGCCAAACGGGCCGGGCTGGAGGCTGCTTCGGACGCGGCGGCCACGCATCAGCAGCAGGCCGAGCTTTCGCTGGCGACCCTGCGCCGTGACGCCGAGAGATTTGCGCGGCTGCAACTGGCGATCTCGCTTTTGAAGGCGCGGATCGACCGCTTCCGCGAGCAGAACCAGGGACCCTTCATGGAGAAGGCGGGGCGCTGGTTCGCCGAGATCACGGGCGGGGACTTCGCCGGGATTTCCGCCGTGTTCGACGCCGGGGACCAGCCGGTGCTGGCAGGCGTGCGGGCCGGAGAAGGGGAGCAGCGGATGCTGGAAATCGCCGGGATGAGCGAGGGCACCCAGGATCAGTTGTTCCTGGCGCTGCGGCTGGCCGGGCTGGAGATGCATCCCCCTGAGCAGGAACCGCTGCCGCTGATCCTGGACGATCTGCTGGTGCACTTCGACGACCGCCGCGCGACCAGTGCCTTGCAGGCGCTGCACTCCTTCGGCGCGCGTTCGCAGGTGATTTTGTTCACTCACCACCAGCACCTGGTCGAACTGGCGACGAAGCAGCTCGGATCGGCAGGCTTGCATTTGCACCGGCTGCGGGATTGAGGAGGAATCTGCATTTCCTAGTAAATAATCTGCGCAATTATTTGAATAAACTCTCTGCTATGACATCCTATGCTTAACAAATGACAGGCGGAGCGTGGAGTTCCGCGAAATTCTTGCTAGATTGCCTCCAAATTCACTCTTCCGCATGGGACTCGATAAGATCACGACCAAACTTCAGGAAGCGCTCCAGGCCGGTCAGCGGCTGGCTTCCAAATCCGCTCACCCCGAGCTGAAAAGCGCCCACGTGCTGCTCTCCCTGCTGCAACAGGAAGGCGGCATCACCACGCCGATCCTCCAGAACGCCGGGGTCGATGTGACGCGCCTGAAAGCCTCGGTCGCCGCCGCGCTGGATCGCGAGCCGCGCCAGCAGGGCAGCACCACCCAGCCGCAGCTCAGCTACGGGCTGCGCTCCGCGCTCGACGTCGCCGACGAGATCCGCGGCGAGATGGGCGACGACTTCATTTCCGTGGAGCATTTCCTGCTCGCGGCGCTGAAGGCCGACTCGCCTGCCGGGCAACTGTTGAAGGACGCCGGGCTGGATGAAGCGAAGGTCCGCGAAGCCATCGAAGGCGTGCGCGGTTCCCAGAAAGTCACCGACCAGGATCCGGAGGGAAAATACCAGGCGCTGGAGAAATACGGCACCGACCTGACCGCCCGCGCCCGGGCCGGCAAGATCGACCCGGTGATCGGCCGCGACCACGAGATCCGCCGCGTGATGCAGGTCCTGTCCCGCCGCACCAAGAACAACCCGGTGCTGATCGGCGAACCCGGCGTGGGCAAGACGGCCATCGTCGAGGGCCTCGCGCGCCGCATCGTTTCCGGAGACGTGCCGGACTCGATGAAGAACAAGCGGGTGATCGTGCTCGACCTCGGCGGCATGCTGGCCGGGGCGAAGTATCGCGGCGAGTTCGAGGAGCGCCTGAAATCCTTTCTCAAGGAGGTGACCGATTCGAACGGGGAGATCATCCTCTTCATCGATGAGCTGCACACCATCGTCGGCGCGGGCGCCAGCGAGGGTGCCGTGGACGCTTCCAATCTGCTCAAGCCCCAGCTGGCCCGCGGCGAGCTGCGGACCATCGGCGCGACCACCCTCAACGAGTACCGCAAGTACATCGAGAAGGACGCCGCCCTGGAGCGCCGCTTTCAGCCGGTCATGGTGGGCGAGCCCTCGGTGGAGGACACCATCGCGATCCTGCGCGGCCTGAAGGAGCGCTACGAAGTTCATCACGGCGTCCGCATCCAGGACGGTGCGCTGGTCTCCGCGGCCATGCTTTCCGACCGCTACATCGCCGACCGTTTCCTGCCGGACAAGGCCGTGGACCTGATGGACGAGGCGGCCTCGCGCCTGAAAATCGAGCTCGACTCCATGCCCACGGAGATCGACCAGATCGAGCGCCAGGTGCTGCAGTTGGAGATGGAAAAGAAGGCTCTGGAAAAAGAGACCGACAAGGCCAGCCAGGCGCGTCTCGACAAGGTCCGCGAAGAGCAGGCCAACCTGAAGGAGCAGTCCGCCGGGCTGATGGCCCAGTGGCGGAATGAGAAGGAAATCATCGAGGAAGCCCGCGCCGCGCAGGAGCGGATCGACTCGCTCAAGACCGAGGCGGAACAGGCGCAGCGGATCGGCGATCTTTCCCGCGCCTCGGAGCTGACCTACGGCGCCCTCCCTGAAGCGCACCGCAATCTGGAGGCTGCCAAGGAACGCCTGGCGGTGCTGCAGAAGAACGGCGCGATCCTGAAGGAAGAGGTGACCGAGGAGGACATCGCCCGCGTGGTCGCCTCGTGGACCGGCATCCCCGTTTCGCGCCTGCAGGAGGGCGAGAAGGAGAAGCTGGTCAACATGGAGCAGCGCCTGGGCGAACGGGTGATCGGCCAGAAGAAGGCGATCCGCGCGGTCTCGAATGCGGTTCGCCGCGCCCGTGCCGGCCTGCAGGACGAGAACCGCCCGATCGGGTCCTTCCTGTTCCTGGGCCCCACTGGCGTCGGCAAGACCGAGCTGTCGAAGGCGCTGGCGGAGTTCCTTTTCGATGACGAGGGCGCGATGGTCCGGATCGACATGTCCGAGTACATGGAAAAGCACAGCGTCTCCCGCCTGATCGGCGCGCCTCCGGGCTACGT
>JAQGPE010000152.1 GCA_028293225.1 Akkermansiaceae bacterium
GGATCATGCGGTTCTCCTCGATGAAGCTGTAGTCGGTGGAGGGCGCGTAACCGATCAACGAGTAGGCGCTGACGAGGCTTCCGAACCGGTGCCGGAAGGCGGAACTGGAAGGAAGGTCTTCGCGCTCGTCTATCAGGATGCCAGATAGCCTGCCGTGGAGGTCAAGAAGCTCCCTGAGCTTGGCAAGCATCTCCTCGTTGGTAAGCCGTCTGCTGCGCTCGAGCACGATCCCCTGGGCGGCCTGGAATACGACAGGTTCGACAACCGGCGTCCAGACCCCATCCGCACGGATCCACTCAGAGGGATCATTCTTCACGTGACGACTCTTCAGCTTGAACGAGGTTTTGTGGTATACGCTGTTGCCTATGTACTTCTCGCTGGTCAGCACTTGGTGGACCGTTCCCCGCGTCCACTGCCTGCCCAGATCGGTCTTCACGCCGCGAGCGTTGAGAGCTGCCGCTATCTCAGCCTCCGAGCGCCCCCCGGCGACGAAGGATTGGAACATCCACCGGACGTCGGCGATCTCGTGGTCGGGACCGGGCACCAGGACCACTCGGTCTGTCTGGATGGACTTCTGCTCTCCCATGGCTAGCACGCCCTTGGACTGGCCGGATTGGTCCACCAGCATCCTCTTCAGTCCGTATCCAGCAGTGCCGCCCTGCCTGTAGCCGAGTCTGACCAGCCTGCAAGCTCCCTGGAACACCTTCGCCGACAGCTCCCGACTATACTCGCCGGCCATGGCCCGCTTGACCCCTTTGACGATCGTTGAGATTGGGCTTCCGTCGTTTTCGAACTGCTCCGCGCAGTAGTGCACCTCGATACCCGCCTGGCGACAGGTGAACTCATAGTAGGCACTCTCGTCGGCGTCCTGGAACCTTCCCCAGCGGCTCACGTCGTAGACGAGGATGCAGTCGAACTTTGCATCCCCGGATCTGACGTCGTCGATCATTCGAGTAAGGGAGTCCCGGCCCGCGATTCTGAGGCCGCTTTTGCCCTCGTCCGAGTACTCGGTTGCGATCTCGATCCCTCGCAGGCGCGCGAACTCCCGTATCACGTCCATCTGATTGCAGGTCGAGTACTGCTGGTGCTCGGTGGACATGCGGACGTAAACCGCTGCGCGCCGGGCCTTGCTGCCGGCCGGAGACGTATGTGCCGCCCGATTCATGGATCGGGCATCAAGTAGGCGGATCTCTGCCCGAAGAAAATAGAAGATTTGTGTGGTCACCCCTTGCCTGCGAACAGATGAGCCCAGGGCGGTGGCAAAGATAGCGTCCTAAGAACGTTGTCCCGCACGCAGACAGCAGTGCGGAGGTGGCTACACCGATCGGCCCGAGTCGGTCCTCGATGACCTGCCACGCCTCCGACAGTGTGGTCCGGGAAATTGATGTGCCGAAGGCGCTATGGACGGGTTCAACCAAAGCCGGAAGACACAAGCGGAACCTCTGTCGACAGCGCAGAAGAAGGCTATGCCAGCGTAGGTCGCACGAGTCGATGCCACCTCCACGCAGAAACCTAGCGACGGACTCCCCCCTTACCAGCCGGTAGGTAAGGCAGAACCGGGGAAGCAGGCTGGCAGTGAGCCGGCACTCCCGGCAGCGGTACCTTCGCACTTTGACTAGCATCGCTTCCCCGGTCGAGCTGCTGGACACGAACCGCTCGTAGTATCCGTGGAAGCGCAGCCGGCGCGAGCTTCGGCAATTGGGACAGCAATCGAGCGGTCCGATCCGCCGCTGGCCGGACGTAGCCAGGTAGTCCTCTGGCGAGCCTTCGTAGGGTACCAAGATCTGCATGAACGGGGTGACTCCCTCTTCCGCGATACTGAAAACGTGGCTCATAGTCCAGATCGAAGGAGACGGCGATGGGTGGGCTTACCACGATGCCTGGTAGTGGATTGAGCGTGACATCATGTCGTCCTCCTCCAGCCACTTTAGGGCCTTGGCGAAGATCTCAGTGGCCTCGGCCTTTTGGGCGTCGTCATTTTCGCTCTCGCCGAAAAAGAAACCTGTCGTCTTTGGCAACCTATCTTGGGCGATCGCCAGAATGATCAGGGCCAAGTCGCTGCCGTCGAGATCGACTGGTGTGCAGTCATCGACGCCGTCCGCGAACTGTTGGATGATAAAGCCATGCAGGTCGGGGTGGTTTCGCCAGTAGCCAGCTCAAGCTTCAGGCCTTTGAGCCTGAACCCGTCTACATATTGGTTTTTGCTCGGGTCGCTCCAGTTCTCCGGAAGGTAAATTTCTCCGGTTAGATCCTTATCAAGTCCCATTTTATTCTCCTGTTTTTGGTTTCTCTCTTCTGGGATTGGCCAAGAAGAAAACGGCCTTGATGCGAGGGGGGCGTCACCGACAACACGGGAGCCCAGGTTTGGCGAGGTGAAGGAGCGGGCAGGAGATTGATGCCTCCCTCAAGGCTGTTAGACCCGAAGAGCCAAGCAGGGTGGAACCAAAAGGCAGGGAATTGGGCTGACGTGGAGATTCTGGTCCGGTCGATTCTTCCTGACGGAGAAGGTAATTGCGCGAGGCAAGCAAATCTGTTAGGTCTCAGTCTGTTAGGCTAGCTTCCAGGAGCGTCACACCACTGGCGGGAAGTTTTACCATGTGGCAACAGAAACGACCAAAGGCGCGATGTATCTAGCGGAACTCCAGATCACAAATTTCCGGCAATTTAGTGACTCAGCCCCAGGGTTTCGCCTGGAATTTTGTGAAGGCGTTACGGCGCTGGTTGGTGAAAATGACAGCGGCAAGACCGCGATCATCGACGCCATCAGGCATGTTTTGCTGACCAGGGACCAGGATTACATGCGGCTTTCGCCGGAAGATTTTCACGTTTCCGGAAAAGGAGGCGTCGCCAGCGACATCACGATAATCTGCAAACTTGCGGGCTTAAGCATCCCCGACAAAGCCGCCTTCGTCGAATACCTGACGCACGAGAAAGACGATCAAGTTCTCTATATTCACTGGACCGCGCATCGATTGGCCGAGCAGCCCGGAAGCCGCAGGTGGGTCGATGTGGTCGTGAAAGGCGGTGCCGATGGGTCTGGCCCATCCCTAGATTCCTCGATCCGCCAACTGCTGGCAACCGCGTATCTCCGTCCGCTCCGGGATGCGGAGAAGGAAATGTCGTCAGGTCGCGGGTCAAGGCTCTCCCAGATTTTGAGCAATTTTCCCGGCATGAAAGTCGGGAGTCCTTTCGATCAACAAGCTCTACCTGCGGACCTCTCCGAGGCGGCTGCCTTGAGCCTTTCCGGCCTTGCCGACTATTTGCGGCACTTGGTCAATCAGCACGAGGGCGTGGCAACAGCGCAGAACGAGATCAACACGGACTACCTGCAAGAGCTTTCACTATGGGGAGAGAACCTGCGGAGCCAGATCAGCTTTGTTGAGAGCGGCACGGAGGCCGCGCGGCTGAGGCAGATCCTTGAGCGCCTGGAACTTGAACTCCTGCATGGGACGACAGGGGCGGCCCGCGGGAAATACGGCCTGGGCTCGAACAACCTCCTGTTCATGGCTTGCGAGCTTCTGCTCCTTGGTAAGGAGAGGGAGGGATTGCCGCTCTTGCTCGTCGAGGAGCCGGAAGCGCACCTCCATCCCCAGCGGCAGCTCCGCCTGATGCAGTTTCTCGAAGCGGCTGCCAAGAAAGCGAACCGCAGGAAGCATGCAGCGGCCGGTGATGGTGCAGCGAATGATACGGCGGATGGAACAGCGGAGGCAACGGGAACCGATTCAAGCAGGTCGGTGCAAATAATCGTCACGACGCACAGCCCTAACCTCGCTTCCAAGATTCCGCTACGGAATTTGGTGATCATCCAGAATCAAACGGCATTCTCCCTGGCAGAGAGCCAGACCGAGCTTTCCACGGGGGACTATCGGTTCCTTGAGAGATTCCTCGACGTTACCAAATCGAACCTGTTTTTCGCGAAGGGCGTCATAGTGGTCGAAGGGCCGGGCGAGGCGATTCTGCTGCCGACGATTGCCAGGATTCTGGGACGGGACCTAACACACCATGGAGTCTCTTTGGTCAATGTGGGCGGTACAGGCCTACGCCGTTACGCGAAAATTTTTCAGCGGAAGGTCCCCGCACGCGGGACGCTCGCCACTCCGGTCGCGTGCATTGCCGATATGGATGTGATGCCCGACTGCGCGAGCGGCTGTCAAAACCGATGCCAAAACTCAGTTCTCTGCCCTGAGTTCAAAGGGGCTTTCGACGGAAGAGATCTCATCAACCGTCTACGAGAAATTTTCCAGCAAGGCGGCCTCAAAGACCATCGCCGCTCAATATCTGGCGGAAGCACTCGGCGATGCTTTCGATTCGGGTGATCTTGATGCTGTTTCGTTGGCGGCTCGACTCCCGAAGTATCTGAAGGACTCCATTGATTTCGCAACGACCCCAAGACCCCCGGCAACCGATGGCGACGAAAATGGAGCTTGAGAAGCTGGTCCCGCCAGTCACCGACGAGGACATCGACTGGGTGCAAGGCTTGATGGGGCTGGACGCCCTCGACTCTGAACGGAAGGCGTTCCTGAAGCGCTTGGACACGGTGGATGTTTCGGCATGCCCTGGAAGCGGGAAGACGACTTTGGCAGTGGCGAAACTCGCAATACTCGCGAGGAAATGGACGGACCGTACCCGCGGTCTTTGCGTGCTTTCGCACACCAATGTCGCGAGAGAGGAAATCCAGCATCGTTTGGGCAACACGGCTGAGGGGCAGAGCCTTCTCAACTACCCGCATTTCATCGACACGATCCACGGGTTTGTAACCCGGTTCCTGGCCACTCCCT
>JAQGPE010000190.1 GCA_028293225.1 Akkermansiaceae bacterium
TTTCTCCGGCATCACCATCGGGGCGGAAACCCTGATCGGGGCAGGCTGCCTGCTCTGCGACTCCGACATGCACGAGGCGCCGCTGGGCTCGTCCCGCAAGGTCGCCACCGCCCCCATTCTCATCGGCCGCCGGGTCTTCATCGGCGCCGGATCCACCGTTCTCAAGGGTGTCACGATCGGCGATGGCGCGGTCGTCGGCGCCGGGTCCATCGTCGTGTCCTCCATTCCTTCCGGCGCCCTGGCCGCCGGGAATCCCGCCCGCGTGATCCGCTTCCTGAACGGTTAGATTGAAAATCCGCGGCAATCCTGACGTCCTCGCCTGAGTTTTCGGCTTCATTCGCCCTTCGACCGGTAGTAAAGCTCCGCCCCGCCCGCAGCAGCACCCGACCCGCCATGCAATCGCAGTCGTTCAAGGCCATCCTCATCATCGCCCTTTCCGCGTTCTTCGCGATCTATCTGGGCGTCTCGGCGGCCACCGCCCAGTATGAAGCCATCGCCTGGGTGGCGGGCTTCGTCGGGGTGGCCTTCATTCTCGCCCTCGGCAAGAATGTCTGGACCCTGATCCCGTGCGGCCTGGTGCTCATCGGCACCATCAACGCCCTGCCGGGCTCCCCGCCCGCCTGGCTTCTCGGCTCGGTGATCGTCACCGTCATCTACATCCTGCGCTTCGCCATGCGCAAGCTGCCGCTGAGCTTCCACTTCGACTTCCTGGACTTCGCGATTTTCCTGCAGATCCTGGCGATCGGCCAGGCCTTCGCCCGCGCACCGGCCGGCGTCATGTTCTTCGGCGGCGACTCCGTCGGCGGTAAATCCTACTTCATCTTCGCCTTCGCGATCCTCGCCTACTTCATGCTGGCGTTCACGGTGACCAATCTGAAGACCGTGAAGGTGGTGATGATCTGCATGATGGTCATTGCCATGCTGGACGGCGTGGTGGCGCTCGTCGGCGACTACTCGGCATCCCTCGGGATGGCGATTCTCCACATTTATTCGAACAGTAACATCGACGTGGCCCGCGCCGGCGACCAGGTCTGGGACCTTTCCCAATCCCGCGGCGGCCAGGGCTTTACCCTCATCGGCAAGGCGCTGGTGTTTCCCTGCCTGGCGCTCAACCGCCCGCTTCGCACCCTGAACCCGCTCAAGCCCTGGCTGCCTGCCGCGATGCTCGTCGGCGTGGTCCTGGTGGCCCTCAGCGGTTTCCGCAGTAACCTGACCTACCTCCTGGTGGTCTTTGCCATCTCGGCCATCATCCGCCGCCACGTCGTCGACATCATCGCCGTCGGCTTCATCGGCGTAGTGGGTTTGGGCATCCTTCTCCTCAGCGGCCAGGTGAAAAACATGCCGTTCGGGGTGCAGCGCATCCTTTCGGTGCTGCCGATCGAGGTCAGCTCCGCCGCCCGTCTGGACGCGGAAAACAGCACCACCTGGCGCGTGGAAATGTGGCAACTGGCCCTCTCCACCGACCGCTACATCCATAACAAGATGCTCGGCGATGGCTTCGGCATCAGCGGCCACGAAATGGCGGCCCGCCTCAACGCCCAGCTCGGTCTCGCGGACTTCGACGGCCAGGAGCAGATGCTTGCCACCGGCACTTACCACGGCTTCCACGTGGAGACCATTCGCTTCACCGGCTACTTTGGCCTGGTCTGCGCCATCATCCTGATGGGCGTCTGCGGCCGCCGCGCCTGGCAGCTGACCAAGTATTACCGCGGCCGGGCGGAATTCGGCTACCTGGCCTACCTTTTCATCCCCTTCCTCATCTACCCCTGGTGGTCGCTGTTGATTTTCGGCTCCTACCGCGCCGAGTTCCCGCAGTTCATCGCCATGGCCGGGATGCTGAAGCTGGTCGATAATCTCCGCCGCAGGGAACTCGCCGAGGCCGTGGAGGAAGAGGAACTCGTCCCGGTGGTCAATAACCCCCGCGCCCGCTTCCCCAGCCGTCCCGCGTTCGCCGCCGGACGCACGATGAACCAATCCTGAAAACCGGTCGTCTTGCCCTCCCGGAAGGGGGTCGATGAACTCCCCCGGTCAGGAGGCGGTCATTCCGGCAGGCCGCGGTTGCCTCCTCCGTCCCCGAATTCCCCGCCCGCTCCTCTTCCTCCAAACGCCACCCTCTCATCATGAGCGTCCACCTCCCTTATACGATCGATCCTGATGCCAACCGTTTCCACCGCTACGAGACCTTGTGGAAAGAGGTGGCCCTCGATCTCCTGAAGGCCCGCCAGCCCGATGTGAAGGGCTGGTCGCTGCTCGACTACGGCTGCGGCCGCGGCGAGACCATGGGCCTCGCAAAGGACCTCGGCATGATCCCCACCGGCACCGACATCGATCCCGAGTGCGTGCGCATGGCCCAGACGTTCGGCGAGGGCATCGTTCTGAAAATCGGCGATCCGCTGGAACAGTTCGGCGCGGATTCCTTTGACGTCATCTCCTGCTTCCATGTGCTGGAACACGTCCCCCGCCCGATGGAGACCCTGGCCTCCCTCGGCAAAATCGCCCGCAAATACCTCCTCGTCGCCGTTCCGAATCTCAGCCGCCCGCAGGACATGTTCCGCCGCCGGAACTGGGATGTGGACATCAACGAAGGCCACCTGCAGTCATGGGACCACTCCCATTTCCGGAACATGGTGGAGCGCCACTGCGGGCTCAAGGTGCTGGACTGGGGCTTCGACGCCACCGTCGTCCCCCCTTTCAGCAACATCGCCACCAAGCTCTTTGGACAAAAGGCCGCGCTGAAACTGGAGACCGGTCCTTTCGTGAAGCTCTGGCCCTATGGCTCGATCTCGGTGATCGCTTTGCTGGAGCGCGCCTGACCTTGTCCTGACAGGGCTTCTTTTCGAGCCGCGCCGGGAAAGTGGAGACGCCTTTTTATGATTGCGATCCTCAAGGGCCAACTCAATTCACCGGCGCGCCGGACCGCCCTCGCGGGATACGTCAACCTCGGCGTCATGCTCGTCGTGGGCGTGCTGTCCCTGCGCATGGCGCTCAAGTACTTGAGCGATGAGGAATGCGGCGTCTGGAATGCCCTCAGCGGCTCCCTCGGCCTCTTCCTCCTGTTGGATTTCGGCGTGTCCTCCGCCGCCAGCCGGATGATCGCAGAGCCGCTCGGGCGCGGCGACCAGCCGGAGGTCGACTCCTGGTGGTCGGCGATCGTGACGGTCATGGCCGCCCAGGGCGCCATCCTCTTTCTGCTCGGGATGGTCTGCCAGCACCTGCTCCTGGCGTGGCTGTTCAAGGTGCCCGCCCACCTGCTGCGGGACGCCCAGCTGCTCTGGTACACCATGATCGCCAGCGCCGCCCTCAAGATCCCCTTCCAGGCCTACGCCTCGATCCTCTTCTGCCAGAACCGCTTCTATCACATGTATCTCGGCACGGCGCTGAGCGGCCTGGTCAATTTCCTCCTGTTCATCCTCTTCCTGAAGCTCGGCTACGGTCTGAAGTCCTACATGACCGCCTACGCCTGCTCGGTCCTGGTGATGATCGTGTGGTGGTTGTGGGCGGTCCGGAAAAGCCGCGTGGTCCTGCACTTCGACCGCCGCAGTTTCAGCCGCGAAAAGCTGAAGACCCTCTTTGGCTACAGCAACCACGTCTTCGTCGCCAACTTCTCCACCCAGGCCTCCACGATCGTGCAGTCCATGATCATCTCGAATCTCTTCGGCGTGGCAGCTCTCAATCCCTTCAACGTCAGCACCCGTTCCTCCGGCATCATCGGCCAGGTTCTCGCCCGGACCTCCGAGGCCAAGGTCCCGGGATGGTGGAGCCTCCACCTCGACGGCAAATCCCCCCAGGTCGCGGCCGAGTTCTCCCGCCTGGCGAAATGGCTGATCCCGCTGGTGTTCTTCAGCGCGGCCGGGCTGATGGTGTTCAACCGTGGCTTCATCACCCTCGTTTTCAACCGGCCGGACGTCTATGAAGGCCGGGCCTTCGACGCGATGGTCGCGCTCTTGCTGATCGTCCAGCAGATCCTGAAGGCCACCCAGTTCATCTTCCCCATGTCCGGCAAGGCGGGCGGCTGGGCGGCGATTTCCGTGGTCGACGCGCTGCTGACCGTGGCTTTCGGCTATGTCTTCGGCCGCCTCTGGGGCCCCTGGGGGCTGGTGTTCGGCTCCGCACTCGGCAGCCTCATTTCATCGGTTCCCTTCACCCTCCTCGCCATGCCGCGCCTCCTCCTGGTCTCCTTCCGCGAATGCTGCGGCAAGCTGCTCTGGGACAGCCTCGCCGGATCGGCCGCTGTCGCCGCCATCTGGCTCATCCTGGCCCGCGACCAGGCCAGCGGCTGGTTCCCCTCCACTCCGGAGTGGGCCGGCAGCGTGGTCCTGTCGATGCTGGGGATCTGGCTCGTCTTCCGCCTGGTTGAGGGCGGCATGCTCCCATCGCCACGCCGGCTCATGGGCCTCCGCAACCCTCCCGCCGCCTGAACCGATCATGCGCTGGTACACCTGCACCCCCAGACGCTTCCTCGGCAACCAGTCCTTCTTCGACCGGGATTCCGGCCTGACCTCGGTCGGCTTCCGCATGCTGGGAGTGGACTCGATGTCGATCATGCTCGGCCCGCCGGCCAGCGACGATCTGCCGGAGGTGATCCGCGCCAGTGACGGGCAACTGCGGGACCCCGCCTGGTGGAGATCCCTCCAGCTCGACGGCGTGGTCTTCTACGGTTGGGGCGAGGGCGAATACCTCGGCATCGCCCGGGCCATCGCCGCCGCCGGCATCCGCCTCGTTCAGGTTTCGGACTCCCACGGCATCTTCTCCGCACTCACCGGCCTGCACGACTACCTCAGCTCCCCCTGGCATCACCAGTGGTGGGAGTCGCAGCCGAAAAAAATCCTCCGCGCCCTCTTCAAGATTCCCTACGGCTTCACCGTCCAACTGAAGAAGAACCGCGAAATGGTCCAGCTCATCGACACAGGTGATTTCTTCCTCTGCGCCGTCCCCCAGGGCGCGGACAAGACCTGCCGTCTCGCCGAAATCCTCGGTGGCCCCGCCACGGCGGCCAAAGTCCGCTTTCTGCCCATTCCGATTCGGAGCCACTTCGGCTTCACGGAGGACGACTTCAAGGAAGATCAGGTCATCTCCGTCGGCCGCTGGGACGGCCCGCAGAAGCGCCAGCACCTCCTGATGGCGACCATCGAAAAGGCCGGGCAGTCCCGTCCGTCCACCCGCTTCCGCATCTTCGGCACCCCGACCACTGAGCTCGACGCCTGGCATGCCGCGCTCCCCGCGGAGATCGCACGGCGCGTGATCCTGGAGGGCCAGCAGCCGAACCCGGAGGTCGCCCTGGCCTACCGCCGCTCGCGCGTCATGCTCGTCACCGCCTCCTTCGAAGACGGTCACCACTCTTCCGCCGAGGCGATCTGCTCCGGCTGCTCGATCGTCGGAATCGACACCCCCTTTCTCGCCGCCCTCGCCTGGCACGCCAGCCGCGACTCCGGCCGCCTGGCGGAAAATGCCGAGCCGGATACCGTCGCCGCGACCCTGGTCCAGGAGCTCGAGGCCTGGGACGCCGGCGAACGCGACCCCCATGCGATCAGCGCCGCCTGGTGCGAGGTCTTCCACCCCGACCGCGTCGCCTCTGCCATTCTTCACCTCAGCTGACTTCACCCACTCCACCCTCCATGTCCTTCATTGTAGCCTCCCCCTACCGGTGCATGACCGACGATCACGCCCGCGTGCTTGCCTCGCTCGGTCTCCTGCGGGCCTACATGGTTGGCACACGCCGTGGGACGGCCGGAATTCCCGGAGAGCTCACGTATCTCAATCCGCTGTTCGGTCTGTGCATCGAGGGTTCCAAGAAGGTCTTCTCCACCTATCAGATCGAGTGGATCCGCAGCCTATTGCATCCGGTTTTCGCCCGCTGGGTGGCGGCGGACACCCGGCCGGGAGATCACATGCTGGCGTCGTATGGTTACGTCAACCACGCCTATAAGAAGGCAAAGTCAGGGGGCGGGAAAATCTTTGTCGATGCTTGCAACTCCCACCCGGTTCATTTGTGGGATCTTATTATTGAGGAGCATCGCCGCTGGAATGTGGGAGATCGTCCGTTCCCTAAGCGCTGGAACCAGCAGGCCCGGGTTGCAGTGGAGCTCGGCGACTACTTCGTGTGCCCCAGTGAATTTGTGCGGCGGTCTTTCCGGGAAAAAGGCTTCACCGACGAGCAACTGCTGTACCTGCCCTACCCGGTCGATCTCTCCGTCTTCACTGCCCGCCGCGAGGTCACCATCCCCGCCACGCCGCTGCGCGTGGTCTGCACCGGATCGGTGTCCCTGCGGAAGGGCTTCCCCTACCTGCTGGAAGCCATCCGCATCATCAAAAAGGAGCGCGACGTGGTGCTGGTCCTCACCGATTTCCGCGACGAGAGCATGAAGACGATCCTGCCGAAGTTCTCCGATGTCCCGATCGAGTGGGTTCCACCGATGGGCCACGCCGGGCTTTCCGAGCACCTCAAGAAAGCGCACGTCTTCGCGATCCTTTCCCTCGAGGAGGGCATGGTCCGCACCGCGATCGAGGCGATGGCCTGCGGCGTCCCGGTGGTCCTTACTCCAAACACCGGCACCAATGACCTGGTCGAGGAAGGCGTGAATGGCGAAGTCGTCCCGATCCGCGATGCCGCCGCTGCCGCGAAAGCGATCATCAGTTGCTACGAGCGCCAGCTCCGCGACGGCCCGCCGGCCGTGAATGATCTCCACGACAGCGTTTCCTTCGCCACCTTCGCCAGCCGCTTCACCGCCCATCTCCAGCGCCTCGGCTTCTACACTCCTCCTGCCGTCTGACCGGTCCCTTCATGGTTGAGACCTTCCAGAGCATTCTTTCGTCGATCGGAGCGCCCATCCCGGGCCGTCCGCGGGTCCTGATTTTCGCCGACTCGCCGCTGCCCAGCCTGCTGCACGGCGCGCTCGGCCGCGGCGGCGGCCAGGGCGCGACCTGGCTTTCCCAGGTTGCCCAAGGCTACGCCGCCGCCACCGATCTGGAGATTGTCTGGATCGATTTCGCCGTCGGCAGCAAGGAGTCGGAAATCCACCGCCTGGAGAACCAGACCTTCATCCGTCTGGCTCACCCGAAGCACAGCTGGGACCTGCTGCTGAAGTTCCGCATCGTTCGCTGGCGCGCCCGCCGGCTGCTGAAAAAGCTCCAGCCCGCCGTGGTCCATTGCTGGGGCACCGAGCGCATCCACTCCGCGGTCCTCGCCGTGGCCACCTGCCCGACCATCCTCTCGATGCAGGGCATCCTGACCCGCTATCACGAAATCGGCGGCCTGCCCTCGATCTGGCAGTGGCAGGTCATGGTGAACAGCGAGCCGCAGTTCATCCGCGCCGCCACCGTCGTCACCAGTGAGTCAAAGTGGGGTCTCGACCAGGTCCTCCGCATCCACCCCGCCGCCGTCACGGAGCAGGTGGAATACGGCGTGCATCCCTCCTTCTACGACGTCGCCTGGCAGCCGGATCCGCAGCGCCCGCTGATCTTTTACTCCGGCTCCATCGACTGGCGGAAAGGCCTGGACGTGCTCCTCGCCGCCGCCGCTCTGCCCGGCGAGCGCCACTGGACCCTGGCCATCGCCGGCGA
>JAQGPE010000220.1 GCA_028293225.1 Akkermansiaceae bacterium
GTCTGCAGGACTCGGTCAGCTTCGGGAATCAATTGAGCGACTTCGCCGTGGGGCGGCTGCCAAATGGCAGCGGAGCATTTGCACTCACGGTGCCCAGCCGCGGAGCTGCGAATGCCGCCGCGGGCACAGGGCCGGTATCGGCGGTCAAGGTCAACGAGTGGCTGGCGGATCCCACCAGCGGGTCCGACATGATCGAGCTCTACAATACCTCGGCGCTGCCGGTGGCGCTCGGCGGCTATTTCCTGACGGATACGCTCAGCGATAAGACGAAGAGCGTCGTGCAAACTCTGACCTTTATCGGTGGCAGCGGCTCATCACGCTGGCTGCCCTTGATTGCCGACAACAGCACTGCTCCGGGGCATGTGAATTTCGCGTTGTCGAAATCGGGCGAGGCCGTGGGAATTTTCTCTCCTACCGGGGAGCAGATCGACGCTGTCGTTTTCGGTGCACAGACCCAGGGGGTGAGCCAGGGCAGCTATCCTGACGGCTCCGGATCGATCGTCTTCATGCCGCCGAGCCTGGGGTTGGCGAATGTCTTCGATGCGACGGATTCGGATGGCGACGGGATGCCGGACGTCTGGGAGAAGGCGCATGGTCTGAACTCGATTTCGGCTCTCGACGCGGCCCTCGATGCGGATGGCGACGGCATGAGCAACCTGGCCGAATACCTGGCAGACACCGATCCCCAGTCCGCTGCCAGCCGTTTCACCAGCAATGTCGTGAAGGATTCCGCCGGGATCAGTGTGCATTTCCTGGCCAGGGCGGGGCGCGGCTACCGGGTGGAGTATTCGCTCAATCTGGCGGCAGGTTCATGGCAGAAACTGGTGGACGTGCCCGCGCAGGCCTTGCCCACCGAGATGTCGATCCCGGACCCTGCGGCCGGATCCAGCCCGCGCTTCTATCGTGTGATCACTCCCAATCCCTGACCGGTCGTGAAGAAAACTCTGTGGTTTTTAGGGTTGTTGCCCGGAGCGCTCTGCGGGGCGATCACGGTCAGCGGAGTAGCTGACAAGAGCTACTATACAGGTAGTGCCACTTTCACGATCGCAGCCGATGCCGGGTTTGCCTTCATTGCGAATCTCGACGGTGCGCCGGTTGCGGTGGGGTCGGCGGTGACTTCGCAGTTGGCGGGCTTTCATGATCTGGAGATCACTAAAACTCCGGCAGGAGGCGGCACCTCTGAGACGCTGTCCCTGCGGTTCATCATCCAGGCTCCAGGACGCGGCGGCGCCGAGGCGGGCCTGCCGGCCTGGACGCCTCATGCCGCGGTGGCGGACCCGCCTTCGTCCTTCACGGGATCCACACTGAATCTCATCGCTCCCTCGCACTGGCCAAAGGATTCGGTTCTGCCCGTGGTGGCGAGATTGACCGGTGGGGATGGGGAGGGGCTGCGTCTCAATGGCAAGGTGGTGCTGAGTGGCGTGTCCGAGCGCAGTTTCCCCTTGAGGCGAGGTTGGGGATCGCGGCTTTTGCCTGCGGTGTCGGCAGGTGGAACCATTGATCTGGCTGCAAATGTTCAAGGTCTGGCGGTGAGTCGCCCGGTGGTGATCGAGGACAGCCCATCATGGACGGATGCCGGCGGAGTGCTCTCGACCAATACCATGTGGCCGGTGAATTCGAGGATTCATCTGACTGGCGACCTGACGATTGCCGCTGGAAATACCCTGGAGATTGGAGCGGGGAGTATCGTCCAGATTGATCCCGGTGTCGAGATCATCGCCGATGGGACGCTGCAGGTGGATGGCAATTTGAGCGATCCGGTGGTATTCATGCCGCGGTCCGGCGGTCAGGTCTGGGGCGGCATTGAGCTGAATGTCGCGACCTCGCGCGTCAATGCCAGCGGCGCTTTCTTTACCGGTGCCGGGGGGGATGCCTCCTGGTTCGGCACTCACCCCGGCTACGCCTCGCATCGTGGTGAGCAGGCTCTGTTTCTGATCGGTGCGGCCGGTGCCGAGCTTCATACCGATCAGGTGTGGATCTTCGACCTCGCCGGACAGGTAATGAACAGCCGTGCCGGAGCGGTGATCGATCTCAAGCGCACGCTCATTCAGCGCTGCGTGACCGGCGGTGAGCTGAGCGGCAGCACCGTGACGATCGATCGCTCGGCCCTGATCGAGATCCCTTCGGACACGCCGGAATACATCGATGGCGACAATGACGCCCTCTATGTGACCAACGGGATACAGACGATCCGGAACACCGTGATCGGCTGGACCAAGGACGATGGCATCGACTCCGGTGACAACGGCGGCGCCGGTACGGTGACGACGCTGGAGAACAACTGGTATGAGTCCATTTTCCACGAAGGGCAGGCGCTTTCCGGGGTCCGGAATGTCGCCTTCAATGGCTGCGTCTTCATCGACTGTGGCCAGGGAATCGAGGATGGCTATGGCTCGCCGGTGGCGATTGCGGATGGCTGCCTGTTCAGCGGCAATCTCGTCGGCGCCCGGTTCGGCGACAATTACAACTGGGGCTACGGCGGCTCGCTGGAGGTGAAGAATTCCCACTTCGCCGGAAACTTCTACCACGACGTATGGGGTTACGATTGGTCGAGCTGGACCTACAATGTGGCGCCGGTTTTCAATGTTCATGACAACCAGCTCAGCATCCCCGACGCGGTCCATCATCCGCTGAATACGACGCCGGTGGATGGCTCGCTGCTGGCCCCGCTGATGCCGAAGCCGGGAGCCGACGTGGGGATCGCGGTGCTTCCCGTGGCGGGAGCGGCGACACCCGGCAGCTATCCCGGCACATTCACCCTGCGGCTCAGCGGTTTCAGTTCCCGGCAGGCCGGCGCGACGTGGACGTTACTGGGATCGAACTCCCAAGATTCTCCGTTGTCGCCGTTGGCTACTGGCAGCGTGGTCTTTTCCCCTGGAGAAACTCTGAAAGAGATCGCCGCTCCATTGGCCGACCCCGGCAGCTACGCGAAGCTGGCGGTGAGTCTCAGCGCCCCTGAAGCAGCGGTCGTAACAGCCGGAGATCTGTGGTTCCTCAATGCTCCTGCCGTCCCTTTCACCCTGATTCAGGAAAGGGCCGCTGACCGCCATGTCCTGCGCTGGCAGGGTAGCGGGGCGGTGCTTGAGCGAAGCGACGACCTTCTCAACTGGAAAGCCCTGCCGGAGGCCGCCAGCCCGGCGGAAATCGAGCCCGCCATTGGAGTTGGCCCGTTTTTCCGGCTGCGGTATTGAAAGCGAATTACTAGGCAAGTAGTTCCTTGACCACGCGGGCGGCTTCGACGCCGGTCAGTTTCTGGTCGAGGCCCTGGAACTTGAAGGTGAGCCGCTCGTGGTCCACGCCGAGCATGTGGAGGATCGTGGCATTGAGGTCGCGCACGTGCACCGGGTCCTTGACGATGTTGTAGGAGAAATCGTCGGTCTCGCCGTAGGTCAGGCCCGGTTTCACGCCGCCGCCGGCCATCCACATGGAGAAGCAGCGCGGATGGTGATCGCGGCCGTAGTTCTCCTTGGTCAGTCCGCCCTGGGAGTAAACCGTGCGGCCGAATTCGCCACCCCAGACGACCAGGGTGTCATCCAGCAGGCCGCGTTGCTTGAGGTCGGCGATCAGGGCGCCGGTCGGGCGGTCCACGTCTTCGCAGAGAATCTTCATGCTGTTCGGCAGTTCGGTGTGCACGTCCCAGCCGCGGTGGAAGATCTGGGTGAAGCGCACGCCGCGCTCGGCGAGGCGGCGGGCCATCAGGCAGTTGTAGGCGTAGGTGCCGGGCTCCTTTGCCTTTTCCCCATACATGTCCCAGATCGACTGAGGTTCGTTGGAGAGGTCGGTCAGTTCCGGGACGGAGGTCTGCATCCGCGAGGCCATTTCGTACTGGGCGATGCGGGCATTGGTCTCCGGGTCGCCGATGCGTTCCTCAAGCTTGCGGTTCATTTCCGCAACGCCATCGATCATCGCGCGGCGGATTGCGGGCGGCACGCCTTTCGGATTGGAAAGGTGGATCACGGGATCGCCGCCGGAGCGCAGAGCCACGCCGGCGTGTTCGGGCGATAGAAAGCCGGCCGACCAGAGGCGGGAGGACAGCGCCTGAATGTTTTTGTAGATCGGCAGCTTCGAGGTCATCACCACGAAGGTCGGCAGATCATCGTTCATCGAGCCGAGTCCGTAGGAGACCCAGGAACCGATGGAGGGTTTGCCCTGCACCATGTTGCCGGAGTTCATCAGCAGGATCGCCGGCTCATGATTGATCGCGTCCGTGTGAAGTGAACGGATCACCGCGAACTCATCGGCCATCTTGGCGGTGTAGGGCAGCAGGTCGCTGACCCAGTGCCCGGCCTGGCCATATTGCTTGAAAGGGAAGATCGACGGCGCGACCGGGAAGCGCGTCTGGGAGGCCGTCATGCCCGTGAGCAACTGGCCGCCGCGCACCGACTCCGGCAGATCCTGGTCGTAGCGCTCGATCAGGTTCGGCTTGTAGTCCCAGGTTTCGAGCTGCGAAGGTGCGCCAGCCATGAAAAGGTAGATGGCCCGCTTGGCCGTGGGGGCGAAGTGCGGCAGAAGCAGGGCCTGGGCTTCCGCGCTTTCCGCGGCGTCCGCACCATTGCGGGCGAACAGGCTGGCGATGCTGGCCCACGCCAGGCCTTTGCCGGCGCGGCTTAGAAACTGGCGGCGCGAGGCGAGGGCGAACCACTCGGCCTTCATCGCGGCCGGGATCGGCAGATCCATGACCGATGGGCCTTCACCCCCGTGGTCGGAGCAGAGTTGCAGGGATCTCGGATTCATTTGGTCAGGGCTTCGTCGAAGTTGAGGAACTGGTTGGCCATCATGGCCCAGGTGGCGGTCTCGACCGGGTCGAGCTCGGCATTGGCAGGGGCGGCACCGGTGGTCAGTACCTCCTTGGCGTCCTGCGGGTTGGCCTGATAGTAGTCCGAATAGGTCTTCAGATTGGTGGTCAGGCTGGCGATCTCTTTGTCCGTGAGTGGTCGCGAAATCAGGGTCTCGGCGAGGAAGGCCAGGCGGTCGGCAATGGTGGGGCTGTGCTGGATCACGCGCTCGGCCAGCTTGCGCGCGGCTTCCATGAACTGCGGGTCATTCATGCTGACCAGCGCCTGCAGCGGGGTATTCGTGCGGGTGCGGCGGATGCAGACGGTCTCGCGGGCCTGAGCGTCGAAGGTTTCCATCGACGGCGGTGGAGCGAAGCGCTTCCAGAAGGTATACATGGAGCGGCGGTAGAGCGCCTCACCGGCGTCCTGCTTGTAGTGCAAGGTGTTCGACTCGGGCATCGACACCGCTTCCCAGATGCCGTCCGGCTGGTAGGGCTTCACCGGCGGACCGCCGACTTTCATGGCCAGGAGACCGGAGGCCTGCAGAGCGGTGTCGCGCAGCACCTCCGCATCCATGCGGAAGCGCGGGCCGCGGGAAAGCAGGCGGTTGGATGGATCCCCGGCCAACGCTTTCTCCGTCACGCGGTTGCTTTCGCGGTAAGTATACGAAGAAAGTAGTAGCTCGTAGATGTGCTTCAGGTTCCAACCGGACTCGCGGAACTCGACGGCGAGCCAGTCGAGCAGTTCCTGGTTCGACGGTCGCGAACCCATGACGCCGAAGTCGTCCGAGGTTTCCACCAGGCCGGTGCCGAAGATTTCCTGCCAGGCGCGATTCACAGTGACGCGGGCGAAGAGGGGATTCTCCGGCTTGAACAGCCACTCCGCCAGCTCCAGGCGGTTGGTAGCCATGGTCGGATTCGGCAGGAAACCGGGGGTGGCCGGGGTGACGAGTTCCTTGCGTGCGGAGTAGACGCCGCGGTTCAGCACCCAGGCGGTGGCGGGGGCGGGCTTCTCGCGGGCGATCAGGGTCGGCGTGCCGTCCTTGCCGAGTTCGGCGATCTGCTGGTCGGCGGCGGCCATTTCTTCCAGCTGTTTCGAAGCGATCGGGTCGGCCTTTGGCAGGAAGAAGCGGTCGAGGATGACGAAGCGTTCGCGGTCCGTCCACTTGGCGGGGTCTGCTTTGGTGGCGATGATTTCGGCACCGGGATCTTCGTAAGGCAGGCGGCCGAACTCGATCGCATCGAGAGCGCGATGATAGACGCGGACGTCCTGGAAGGCGGTTTCGCCCATGCGGTCGCTTTCGAAGCGCTCGCCCAGGTTGAGCGGCAGATCATTGCGGATCGTCTGGCCGGGTTGCAGCGAATTGTGGGTGATGTTGACGGGCCGCGATTCGCCGTTGATGTAAAGCTTCACTCCCTCAGCCTTGCCGGAGCCGTCGTAGCTGAAGCCGACATGGGTCCATTCGCCGCGGGGCAGGCCGGCCGTGTCGACGCGGATGGCGTTGTCCGGCCACTTGTTGATGATGTGGACCACCAGCTTGTCGCCATCGGCGTAGAGCTCCCAGCCGCGATGGTCGTTTTTGCTCTGGTCGCCCATGCGGGAAATCAGCGCGCCATTGCCGGTGGTGATGTTGGCGACCTTGACGCGCAGGTTGACCCAGGTGGAGGCGGAGAAGCCCTCGTTGGACTCAAAATCACCCTGGTCCGCCATCGGCAGATTGGTGGTGATGTCCATGCGCATGGTCGGCCAGAACCAGACCTGCTCCCCCCAGACGGGCGGGGTGGTATTGGTCTTGTAGCTGGCAGTCTTCGCACCCGGCGCGGAGTTCTTCACGACGTCGCCCTTGCCCTCGTCGAGGCGCAGGCGCAGATCGAGATTCTTTGGCGAGACGGCCATCAGGTTGTGGCCCTGGTTGCGCCATTGGCGGAAGTGATCCGCAGCCTCGCTACGGCGCTGATCGTAGAGTGTGGCGGCCTCCGAACGGCGGGCGATGGCGGCGTCGAAATCCTTCTGCTTTTCGGGCGGGGGCAGCCGCAGGACCGGCGGGCTTTCCGAGCTGTTTTCGTCCCAGGCCTTTTCCGCGGTATTGCCGAAGAAGGCGCCGAGTGAATAAAAATCGCGCTGGGCGGTCGGGTCGAACTTGTGGTCGTGACAGGCGGCGCAGCCGACGGTGAGGCCCAGGAAGGCGGCGCCGAAGGCTTCGGCCCGGTCGCGGGTGTTGTTGACCAGGACCTCTTCCGGGATCGCTCCGCCTTCGTTGGTGGAGACATTGCAGCGGATGTAGCCGGTGGCGATCCAGCTGTCGGCCGTCGCGGCGGGAATCAGGTCACCGGCGATCTGTTCGCGGACAAACTGGTTGAAGGGCTTGTTGGCGGCGAAGGAGCGGATGACGTAGTCGCGATAGGGCCAGACGGACGAGACGTTGTCGAAATGGAGGCCGTGGGTGTCGGCGTAGCGCGAGTAGTCCAGCCAGTAGCGGGTACGATGCTCGGCGTAGGCAGACGAAGCGAAGAGCTTTTTCAGGTAGTCCCGATAGGCCTGTTCGGAAGGATCCTTCACGAAAGCCTCCACGTCGGCGGCGTCCGGCAGCAGGCCGGTCAGGTCGAGCGTGGCGCGGCGGATCAGCGTGCGCGGGTCTTCCGGTGGCGGCACCTCGAGCCCTGTCGCGGCGAGCTTGGCTTGAATGAAGGCATCGACCGGATTGCTGACCTTTTCGGGATGGGCGACGCTTGGGATCGCCGGACGGACCGGTGGAATGAACGACCAGTGCTCTTCGTAGACCGCGCCTTGGGCGACCCAGGTCTCGATGGTCTTGATCTGCTCCTGCGTCAGCTGTCGGTGCGAATTCAGCGGCGGCATCACCTCATCGGGATTCTTCGACTTGAGCAGTTGCACCAGCAGCGACGCTCCAGCGTCACCCTTGATCATGACCGGCTTGCCGTTCTCGCGTTTGTCGAAGGCGTACTTTTCGCGATCGAGCCGCAGCGGCAGCTTCTTCGGCTCGCGGGTGCCGGAGTCCGGACCGTGGCAGTGATAGCAGTTCTCCGAGAGAATCGGCTGGATCGACTTGTTGAAGGAGATCGTTTCGCTTGCGGGTACGGACGCACCCGAGGCCGCCGACAAGGCGCTGAGGCATAAAAAGGGGAGTGCGGTTCTCGGTACGTCCATGTGCAGTGGTGTGGCCCTTAAAACACGTTATAGGAATCGATCTTTCACCGAAAGGGGAATTAGACGCGAGCCTTGGATGGATTTGGCGCTGAACCGGGGTCAAATCCGGGCCTAGATTTGCCTGAACTCTGCGGGCAGTTTTGCGAACTGCCGGTTGAAGTCGGCATGGGCGACGGCGACGTGCGGATCACGATGCAGGCTTTCAAAATACAGCTTTGCAAAGCCTTCCCCGTGCTCATCTGGCGTAAGAAGGGCCCGTGTTTCGGCGATCAGCGCCTTCGCTGATTCCTGGGTGACCGGCTGTTTCTTGTCGGCCAGCGCCCCGTCGATCTTTCCGACCAGTGCGGTGAAAGGAAGCAGCCACGCGAACCATTTGTCGGTGGTCAGAAGGTGCAGAAAGGCGGTCGGAGAAGCGATCTGGCCAAAGGTTCTTTCGTAGACGCCCCGCTCGGAGGCGATGAGTTCACGATGCAGTGAAAGCAGTTCGGTGCGCAGGGCCAGCAGCGGTTCACGGGGAGATGGCGTGGTCATGAAACCATGAACCTAGCGGTCAAAATGAATGCCACAACCTCCACGAGCGGTTCAGAAAGAGAACCTGCATTTCAGCCGGAAACGACTGGGGTGGAAGAAGGTGGCTCGGGACGGAATCGAACCGCCGACACGTGAATTTTCAATCCACTGCTCTACCGACTGAGCTACCGAGCCTTTTGTTTTCCCCCCTCGCGGGCGGGGCGGGATTAAGGGTGGAACCTCTCGTTTTGACAACCGGAAAATTCACATTGTTGCGTGAAATTCCACATTGTTCCGGCTGCGGGAGATTCCCCTGTTCTAACAGCTTTGCGACGAGTTGCCTGGCAAATCAGGGCAGTTGGGCGGAAAGCGTGCTCAGGGTGGTGCGGCCGGTCTTTTCCAGCGCTTCCGCAGAGATGTTCTCCAGAGTGTCGCCTGCCTTGTGCCAATATGGCTGGTCCATGAAGGCGCCGATGATGTGAAAGCAGGGGAGGCCCGTGTCGCGGAGCGGCACGTGATCGTCGATGATTGGGCTGGGGGCCACTTTGAGATCCATGGCGTGCTCTTTGGCGGCGGCATCGGCAGCGGCGGAAATGGCGGGGGTGGTCTCGCTGTAGAAGAAGGGATATTTCTGGTCTCCCACGATATCCAGCACCACGGCCAAGGCCGGCCAGGTGGCGCGCCGTGAAATCAGATGGGCGAAGGATTTGCTGCCGTAGAGCCCGTCGGTGAAGGTGATGTTCGGAAGCAGCGCTTCCTCGCCGTCGAAGAGCACCAGTTCCACCGAGGATGCCGCCGCGGCGTCGGAAGCGAGCACGCGGCCGAGCTCCAGGATCACGCCGGTGGAAGAGCCGCTGTCGTTGGCGCCGAGGAATTTGAAGGCGCCGATTTCCTTGGTATCGAAATGGCCGCTGATCACGGTCGACACCGACTTCGTCCAATCGATGGCGCCGCTGGCATGGCGGGCGAGGAGATTGGTAAAGGTGATGGGGCCCTTCGGCGTCGCGGCGGTGAAGGACTGGCGCTGGGTGGTCCAGCCGTTGGAAGCCAGATCCTTTTCGACGTAAGCCAGCGCCGTTTCATAGCCAGGGCTGGCCGGCGGGCGCGGGCCGATTTCGCAGAGCGCCTTCACATGCGCATAGGCCTTGTCGCCGGAGAACTGCGCGGCGAGGCCGGTGGGCAGCTTGGTGAAAGGCAGGCGCTGGCCCGGCGTGGAGGCAGGCTTGTCCTTTTTCAGGAAAAAGAACGCCCCGGTCGCAATCGCGAGCAGGAGGACGACAACGAGGGCTCCGCGAGACTTCACGCGGCGGAGCTTGTCCGAAAAAGCAAAACGGGCAAGCGCCGGGAATAGCTTGCTGCCAGGGCGGGCTACAGCTCGCCGATGCCAAGCAGATCGAGCACGCGCTGCAGATCGTCTTCCCCGTAGTAATCCAGCTCGATCCGGCCCTTTTTGGGGGTGTGGTGGATGGAGACGTGGGTGGCAAAGTGGTCACGCAGGCGGTTCTGAATCGCGCGGATGTGCGAGTC
>JAQGPE010000232.1 GCA_028293225.1 Akkermansiaceae bacterium
ACGCGTAAGCGGTCGCGCCTGTATTGCTGAAAACCCGCGTGCCGTTGATCGAGGAGACCACGGTCACCGATGCGCCCCGGGCCGCCTTCAGCAGCGGGAGGGCAAATTTCAAAGTCAGGAAGGTGCCGCGCAGATTGGTCGCAAGGGTATGGTCCCACTCTTCCACCTGGAGGTTCTCCAAAGCCGCCCACACTCCATTGATACCGGCATTGGCGACCAGGATATCGAGATGCTCCCAACGCGCTGCGATGTCCCGGTAGGCAGCGATCATGTCGTGCTCGCTGCCCACGTCCGCGGAAACGAAGAAATGTCCGGCCTCTTCGCCACCGATCTCTTTCAACACATCCCCCAACGGATCGATCGCCCGCCCGAGCAACGCCACCCTGGCGCCTGAATGGGCCAGCAGCTTGGCCGACGCCTTGCCGATCCCCGAACCGGCGCCGGTCACGACGGCTGTTTTTCCTTCCAGGGTTTTATCTCCTATTCTCATCGTAGTATGGGGTTGCTATTCCTCCCAGCGGTCACGCCATTTGGCGGTTCCGCCGGGGATCACCAGCCGGCGGCGCACCACCCGCATCTCCCGGTGGGGAGCGGAGTTTTCCTCCGGCGAAAAGATCACGTACTTATAGCCGACCGGCTTTCCGGCGGTGGCGTCGAAAACCAGTTCGCCAAACCAGGTGTTCGAGTTCACGCACTCCAGTTGAAAAGCGCTCGAAAGATCCCAATGTCCCAGTTCATCGCAGTCGCCGATGAGCGCCAGGCTGTCACCGGGATGGGTTGGAGCGCCATTGATCTGCACCCGGATAACGGTCTTGCCCCGCACCCGTTTGCCACGGACGGCGAGCACGCAGCGGCCTTTCTCGCCCAGCTGGAAGGTCGCTTTCCCAGCGACGATCTCCACGGTCTCTCCAGAGAGAAGGCAGGTGTGCGTGCCATCAGGAAACTCCAGATTCTCCACGGCGATCTCGCGAGCAGGCCCGCGATTCAGCGCCACCAGGCAACGCGAGTCACGGTAGCGGCGCAGGAACACGTAGCTTTCGGCGTCGACGAATTTCGGCCACTGGCCGCCCCACTGGACGGCGGTGTTTCTGCGCCGCTCCTTCGCCAGGATGCCGATGGTGCGCGTGGCTTCCGTCGGCTCCCAGTTCTCCATCATCGGCCGGTTGTAGGGATCGTCGCCGCCATCGGTATCGTTGTGAAGGTATTGCTCGCAGCCGTAGTAGAGGCAGGGCACGCCGCGGGAAGCCATCAACAGGGTGAGAGCCAAGTGCATCATCTCCGGCTCCGCATTCAGCGACTGGAAGCGCGGCATGTCGTGGTTCTCGAAGAAGGTCACCAACTCGGTCGCGCCAAGGTATTTCCAATCGAGGTCGAAGATGTCCTGCACGCACTTGAAGCCGTCCGGATGCCCTTTCCCCAGGCAATCCTGGACGGCGTAGGAAAAGCCAAAGTCGAGAAGGCTCATGCCGCCCTGGTTGGCGAATTTCACCGACTGATCATTGGCCGGGTGGCTGTTGATCCACTCCCCGAAGATGAACAGGTCCGGGTTCGCGGCGCTGAGGTCGGCGTTCAGCTCCTGCCAGAACCAGATCGGCATGTGCTTCACGGTATCGATACGCAGGCCGTCGATGCCCTTGCCGATCCACTGCTTCAGGGCGTCCTTGATGTAGTTGCGGTAAAGGATGTTGTTCTCGTTGAAAGTCGCCAGACCACCGAGTTCGCCGTTCTGCACCTGCCACTCATCCGCCCAGTCGAGCGTGGGACCGTAGTGGTGATACCAGTGGTTCACATCGTTTTCGAAATCCGCAATCAGCACGCCGTCGTCGTAGAGCTTGCCCTTGCCCGCCCGCGTTGCCGGCGAGCTGTGGTTGCAGACGATATCCAGAACGAACTTCATATGCCGCTGGTGCATCGCAGTCAGCAGCCTGTCGAAGGTGGTGTCGTCGCGGGTGAAGAGCCGTTTTTCCTCCGGATCGTTCATCCAGCGCGGATTGATCCTTTTGAAATCGCTGGTCCAGTAGCCGTGGATGGGAGCGCGGGCGGTCTCCTCCGTGGAAAGGGCCTCCACCTGCTCGAAAAGCGGCGTGGTCCAGACCGCGCTTACGCCGAACGACTGCAGATACGGCAGCTTGTCCATGAGGCCCTGGAGATCCCCGCCCCAGTATTTGTTCCAGTCCTGGTGGGTCTGGTCGAAGAGTTCATCGCCTTCACGATGCTTGCCGGGGGTGCCGCTGTTGAAGCGATCCAGCACCAGGAAGTAAATCGTCTCAGCGCGAAATTCGATGTCGGACCCGGCGAGCAGGCCGAGTTCGATGCTGTCGGAATTTTCCTCGTCGGAAGTGGTGGACACGCGCGCCTCTTTGCACGGCTCGTGCCACGGGGATAAAGGGCTCTCTATCAGCTTTGGCGAGACGCCTGAACCCCTGCCGCAGCGTGCATGTTCCGGCGATAGTGCGCAATTTGCATGCAGGGCCAGGAAATGCGGTTTTCTCCTTCCAAGTGGCAGCCCCGGTTCTTCCCCATGGCACAGGCTCTGCACTTGTCTTTCCCGCATGGCCAAGGCAATTCCATCCAAGCAACTCCTTCGCGCAGCGGGGCTGGTGTTCACCCACGATGGGATGCCGGGCTATCATCGCCGCCGCAGTGGCCGGGGCTTCAGCTACCTGACCCCAGCCGGGGATCTTTTGAAGGACCGCGAGGAGGTTTCCCGGATCCGCTCTCTGGTCATCCCGCCAGCCTACGAGCGGGTTTGGGTCTGCCCGGTTCCGGAAGGTCATTTGCAAGCCACCGGATTCGATCAGCGCGGCCGGAAACAGTACCGCTATCACCCCGGCTGGCACGAACTCGCCGGGGACCGGAAATTCGACCAACTGCCTGCTTTTGCGAAAGCGCTTCCGCGCATCCGCCAGCATGTGCGCGCCGCGCTCTCCCAGGAAACTCTCGGCAAGGATCGCATCGTCGCGGGAATCGTCGCGCTGCTCGACGAGACCGGCTTTCGCATCGGCAACGCCCGCTATGCCCGGGACAACAAGAGCTTCGGACTCGTGTCGCTGCTTTCACGCCACCTTTCCGAAACGGAAGACGGCTGGGCGCTCCAATTCCGGGGGAAATCCGGCAAAGATCACGAAGCTGACATCCGCAATCCCCGCATCTCCACCCTGATTTCGGAGCTCCAGGAACTCCCCGGTCAGCGGTTGTTCCGCTACGAAGACGAGGACGGAGGCTGGCACGACATCGGCACCACCGAGGTCAATGCCTGGCTGAAGGAACACGGTGGCGGGGATTTCACCGCCAAGCAGTTCCGGACCTGGCGGGCCACCGTGCTGTGCGCCATCGGCCTGGGCATTGAGCTCCCTCCCGAAAGCGAGGCGGCCCGGCGCCGGGCCGAATTAACGGCCATCAAAGCCACAGCCCAACTTCTCAATCACACGCCGGCGACCTGCCGTAAATACTATCTCTACCCCGCAATTTTTCGGGCCTATCGCGATGGAGTTCTTTATACCGCGATGCATTCGCCGCCTCCCGGGCTGCGGAAGTCCGACGGCAGCTCCAAGCTGAAAGCCCACGAACGCCGTGTGCTGGCGCTGATCGAATCCGGCAACTCCCCCTCTCCGCGCAAGCGGCCATCCCCCTCCTCCAACCATCATGCACTCCCTCGCTGAAAATCTATGGACCCAGTCCTTTCCGCTCTCGATTCTGGGAACGGAACACGGCCGCACGTGTACCGTCATCCGGCTGCCATCGCGCAAGCTGGTGATCCACTCGATGGCCCAGTTTTCATCGGCCGACATCGCC
>JAQGPE010000240.1 GCA_028293225.1 Akkermansiaceae bacterium
CTGGATGACGTTCTGGGCGAAGAGGAGCTGGCGCGGGTTTAAGGTAGTAACCATCGCGGCAGGGTGCCGGAGGGTTGAGGGCGATGGCGATTGTGGGATGCGCAACTCTCGGGGAGACGTCAGACGCTAGACCGGAGGGGATTTGCGACCTGTGGTCGTGGGCCTTTCTGAGGGAGGGAGAGGCGGGCTGGTGGAGAGGAGCGGGCGCCGCGGGAGGTGGTGAACTGATAGGCGTGAAGGGGCGCCCGGAGTGCGGCTTTCGCCGGGTGTTTTAACAGGGGTTTCACCCCTGGCTGTCCCATTTCGCACCTTTGGCGCTCTATGAACTGGAAGGTCAGGCGATGATTTCGTTGACGACGTGGCCGTGAACGTCGGTCAGGCGGAAGTCGCGACCGGAGTAGTGGTAGGTGAGCTTTTCGTGGTCGAAGCCCAGCAGCGCCAGCATGGTGGCATGGAGGTCGTGGACGTGGACGGGCTTTTCGACCGCTTTGTAGCCGAACTCGTCGGTGGCGCCGTGGACGTAGCCGCCCTTGACTCCCCCGCCGGCCATCCAGACGGTGAAACCGTAGTGGTTGTGGTCGCGGCCTTTCATGGTGCCGGCATTGGAACCTGCCTGGGGAAGTTCGACGGCCGGGGTGCGGCCGAATTCGCCGCCCCAGAGGACCAGGGTTTCATCGAGCAGGCCGCGCATTTTCAGGTCGGCGAGGAAGGCGCCGATGCCTTGGTCGCACTCGCCGGCGAGGCGGCGGTGGTCCTCGATGTTGTCGTGGCTGTCCCAGGGCTGGCCATTGCCGTGCCAAAGCTGGATGAAGCGGACGCCGCGCTCCAGGAGGCGGCGGGCCATGAGGCACTGGCGGGCGAAGGGGCCGGGGCCATACATGTCGCGGACGTGCTGCGGCTCCTTGGTCGTGTCGAAGGCGTCGGTCGCGTCGCTCTGCATGCGGTAGGCGAGCTCGAAGCTGCGGATGCGGGCTTCGAGCTGGGGATCGTGGTTGCGCGACTCGAGGTGCTGCTCGTTGATCTGGCGGAGGAAATCGAGCTGGCGCTGCTGGCGGCCATCGCGGACGTTCGGATTGCGCAGGTTTTCGATCATCCGGTCGACCTCGCCGATGGAGCTGTCGAGGTAGGTGCCCTGGAAATTTCCGGGCAGGAAGGCCGAGCGCCAGTTTTCGGCGCGCTTGATCGGCATGCCGCCGGGGCAGAGCGAGACGTAGGCGGGCAGGTTCTCGTTTTCGCTGCCGAGGCCGTAGGTGACCCACGAGCCCATGGAGGGCCGGGCGAGGCGGCCGTCGCCGCAGTTCATCAGCATCAGCGACGGCTCGTGGTTCGGCACGTCGGCGGTCATCGAGCGGATCACGCAGAGGTCATCGGCATGTTGGGCGGTGTGCTGGAAGAGCTCGCTGATCTCCAGGCCGGACTGGCCGTAGCGCTTGAACTCGAAGGGCGATCGCAGGGCCGCGCCGGTGGGGCGTTCGGTTTTCAGGCCCTGGAGCGGCATGGTCTTGCCGTGGAATTCCTGGAGCTTCGGCTTCGGGTCGAAGGTGTCGACCTGGGACGGGCCGCCATTCATGAAAAGATGGACCACCCGCTTGGCCTTTGGCGCGAAATGAGGAACCGGAATGCTGCCGGCGTCCATGGCTCCGGCGCGACCGCTGAGCAGGCCGCCGAGGGCCATGCTGCCGAAGCCCATGCCGCAGCGCTGCAGAAAGTCGCGGCGATCCAGGACGAGGTCGCGGGCAGTGAAGGCGTGGTGGGACATCGGGGAAAAGTTTGCTGGTTTTCAGTGTTCAGTTTTCAGGAACAGCCGAAGAGGAGGGCGTGAGGCGCTAATCGATGTAGTGGAATTCGTTGGAAGCCCAGAGCATCTGGATCAGGTCGGCCCAGGGGTCGGCAGCGGTCGCTCCGGGGGCGGGCGTGCTGGAAGTCGGGAACTGGCGGGTGAAATTGCCGACTTCTTCAATAGGTTGGGCATCGGTTTCGTGGCCTTCGATGGAGAGTTTCCAACTGGTGCCGCCGCAGGAGTCGCCGTTCGGGGCGCGAAGTACGAAGTCCATGGTATCACCGGTGCGGACATCGACCCATGGGGAGGAGATGTCGGCGGCGCCTTCCGGGTCGAGCTTGGCCTCGGCGAGCGGCTGGCCCTTGCCGTCGATCCGCCACGCCAGGGTAGCGCCGCCTTTTTGAGTGCGGCCGAGATGGCCGGTCATGCGGACCTTGCCGGGAGACGAGGCTTGCCAGCGCAGCACCATGCTATGACCGGCGGAGGGGTGGCCGCCGCTGGCGGAAACGTTCAGCCAGCGGATCGGCGCGGTGGCCGGATCGGGGCCGGTTTTCCAGACCTTGTCGGCGAAGATCGGGAAGGACTCCAGTTGGCCGCCGGGAGCGCCGGTATCGACGCCGTGCAGGACCTGCCAGAAGCCGCCGAGGCGCGGGGCGTAGTCGGCGGGATTCGCGGACTCGATCCACTGGGCGGCGGAACTTTGCTCCGCGGGCGTGGCGTCGCGCTGATAGAGGCGTTTGTAGATCCACTCGACCTTTTGCCGGTTGTCCTGAAGGGCGGTGAACTCCGGATTTTGGGCGAGCTTGGCGGCCTGCCGGAGCACCAAGGGGCTGTTGAGAAAATAGAGCGCCTGCTGGGGAACGATGGTTTCGACGCGGCGCGGGCTGTGGTGGTCCGGGTGGGGCAGGTCGAAGGAAACGAAGATGCCGGGCAGCACGAAGCGATCGATGAAGGCGTAGGTGGTGCGGCGCGGGTCGGAGGCGGCGCTTTCGAGGCCGACCGAGCGGCCGCCGACCTCGTGGGTGTCGAGCGTGCCGGCGCTGGCCAGGACGCGGTCGCGCATGCTTTCGAAGTCGAGGCGCTGGCGGCGCCATTTCCAGAAGTGGGTGTTGGCCTCGTCGATGCGGTCATTCTTTTCCGGACCCGCGGCGGCGAGGCGGAAGGCTTTTGAGGTGACCAGCAGGCGCTGGAGTTCTTTGATGGAGCCGCCGCTTTTCCCGAACTCGACGGCGAGTTGGTCGAGCAGCGGCAGCAGTTCCGGAGTGGGGGTCTGCATGCCGAAGTCGCCGGGCTCGGCGAGATTCGCGCCGAACTGCCAGCCCCAGATGCGGTTGACGATGGCGCGGGAGGTCAGCGGATTGGCGGGATCGGCGATCTTTTCCGCCAGCGAGAGGCGCGGGCTTTTGCCTGCCGGGTATTCGCCGCCGCCGAGCATGGAGAGCCACTGGCGCGGGAAGGTCTCGCCCTTGTTGTCGGGGTTGCCGCGGACGAAGATGACGGCGTCCGACCACTGCTTTTTGTCGGTGACGACCATGGCGCGCGGTGGCGAGCCGGGGTGTTCGGTCATCAGCTTGGCCATGTCCCCTGCCCGCTTGCGCATCTCATTGCCGTCCTGCTGGTCGTAGAACTGGTTGATACGATCGATGCCGTAGGAGAGCGGGCAGTTGGGTTTGGCCGAGAGGGCGGCGAGGTCGCTGCCCGCGGCGGCGGCGAGCCACTCGGTGGCGAGCGCCTGGCAGAGGGCGGTCCGGGCGGGGTCATCGGCCGCCTGATCCATGGCGGCGGCCCATTCCTTCAGGCGCGGCGGCGAGGTTTCCGCGAAGGCGGCTTCATTGAGGAAGTCCTTCCAGCGCATGATCGGATTGGGGCGCAGGCGGCCGCGCTTGAAGCCCTCGCTGATGGCCTTGCCCTGATCCCAGTTTTCCTGGCGGGCGTGCCAACTGAGGTCGAGGTAGTTGGGGAAGGCCTCCTTTGAATGGATGTGATCGACGAGGGTCTGGCGGGCAGCGCGGTCGATCTCGTCGAGCTTCGCGACCTGGACCTGGTAGTCCTGATAGGCGGCGGCGTCCTTGGGCTGGCCGATGACCGGCTTGTCCTCCGGCTCGTCGGTCTTCGCGAAGATCGAGTAGAGGGAATAGTAGTCCCTGGTGGTGATCGGGTCGAACTTGTGGTCGTGGCAGCGAGCGCAGGCGACGGTGCTGGAGAGGAAGCCGCGGGTCACGACATCGACGCGGTCGTCGACGGTCTCGAGCTGGCCGGAGCGCAGGCCGACGGTGAGGAAGCCGAGGGCCGCGACGTCAGGATTGTCTGGCTTGTCGACCAGCAGGTCGGCGGCGAGCTGGAGCTTGACGAATTGGGCGTAAGGCAGATCGCTGTTGAAGGCGTTGATCAGCCAATCGCGGTAGGTGTAGGCGAAGGGGTAGCGGTTGTCCTGGTCGAAGTTGTAGCCGCGGGTGTCGGCGTAGCGGGCCACGTCCATCCAGTGGCGGGCCCAGCGTTCACCGTAGGCCGGGCTGGCGAGCAGTTCGTCGACGAGCGACCGCCAGGTGGCGTCGTCGGGATGGGCCGCGATTTTCTGGAGCTGGTCCTCGGACGGAGGGAGGCCGGTGAGGGTGAAGGCGGCGCGTTCCAGCCATTGGCGGGGCGGGGCGAGCGGAGCGGGTTCGAGGCCGGCTTTCTGCCAGGAGGCGGCGAGGAGGAAATCGACGGGGTTGGTCCCCGCAGGAATCTCGACGGCCGCGGGAGGTTGATATGACCAGTGTCCGGGGGTCACTTCGGCTCCGGATAAACCGCCCGCGAGGGCCAGACTGATCGCAAGGATACGCATCGCTCCCTACAGTAAGGAAGGCATCTCGAATTTCTTTCAGCCGGGCGCGGCGTTTTGCAGGCCAAACGGTGGCGTTGCATCGCTTTCCCAATGAGCATTTTCCCGTTTGGCAATGCCGCCAAGCGGCCTAGAATCCCGCCATGCCTAGCAAGAAGGACATTCTCGACCTCCATTTCATGGACGCGAGGTACAAGCTGATCGACATCGCGGCGTTTCTCGACCGCATCGAGCGTCACGAGGGAGAAGCGGATTTCCGTTTCGAGGGCCTGAAAAAGGCGCTGCCGATCCTGCTGTCGGGCGAGCCGGGCCGGGCGAAGGCGGTGCTGGAGGCGCTGTCGGATCACTCCACAGAGCCGGCGGAAAAAGCCACCATGCAGGGGGCGTTCGGCGCTCCGCAGCTGCCGTCCTGAGATCGATCCCCTTTCCTGTTCCTTTTTATGAAATACATCGAGCCCCACGCTCACATGGTCAGCCGGACGACGGACGACTATGAAAAGCTCGCCCTGAACGGCTGCGTTGCGCTGTGTGAACCGGCTTTCTGGGCCGGTTTCGATCGCTCCTCGCCAGCCGGGTTTTATGACTACTACCGGCAGCTGACCGACTACGAACCGAAGCGCGCGGCGAAGTACGGCATCCCCCATTTCTGCTGGCTGTGCATCAACCCGAAGGAGGCTGAGGACGCGGGGTTTGCGCGCGAGGTCATGGCGATCATCCCGGAGTTCCTCGACAAGCCGAACGTGCTGGGGATCGGCGAGATCGGGCTGAACAAGAACACCAAGCGCGAGCTGGCGATCTTTGAAGAGCATGTGCAGCTGGCGCTGAAGCACGATCTGCCGATCCTGATCCATACGCCGCACCTGGAGGACAAGCTGAAGGGCACGAAGCTGATCATCGACGCGCTGGGGAAT
>JAQGPE010000250.1 GCA_028293225.1 Akkermansiaceae bacterium
CGGCGCGTCCTTCAGCATCGGACGGCTGGCGGTGGAGTCCTTCGCGGTGCCGCACGACGCGGTGGAGCCGGTCGGCTTTGTCTTCCGCCACGAAGAGCGCTCCTTCGGCCTGCTCAGTGACTCCGGGCACGTGACGAATCTCATCACCGAGCGGCTGCGCGGGGTGCAGACCCTCTTCGTGGAGGCGAACTACGACGACGCGTTGCTGGAAGCCGACACCAAGCGCCCGTGGTCGACCAAGCAGCGCATTTCCTCCCGCCACGGCCATCTTTCGAACGCGCAGACCGCGGCTCTGGTGGCCGAACTCGCCCCGTCCGGTCTCCGCCGGGTGGTGCTGGGCCACCTCAGCCGCGACTGCAATCACCCGGACACCGCGATCGCGGCAATCCGGGTCAGCGTCCCGCACCTGGATGGCGTGGACTGCGCGCCGCAGGACAAGCCGTGCGGCTGGTGGGACTGAAGCCTCCTGAAATCAGGAGCCGCCGATTTCCTGGCGCAGCGGGCCGGGGCGGTTGGTGGTGATGAAGTCCACGCCGGCGTCACTGACTTTCTTCGCAGTCGCGGCATCGTCGACGGTCCACGAGGCCAGCATCAGGCCGCGGCCCTTCAGCACGCCGAGCCACTGGGAGTCAAAGGCGCTCTTGCAGTCGAACTGCAGGCCCTGCGCGCCGGAGACCTGGATCAGGCGCTCGGCTTCGTCGACCTTGCCGTCGTCACCGATGTCCTTCAGCGCGGAAATCAGGTGGGCCTGGAATTTCGGCAGGCGGCGGCGGCACTCGGCGACCACCTCCGGGTAGAAGGAAATCAGCACCACCCGGGCGGGGTCGGCTTTCTGGCTGACGAGCACCTGGGCGATCGGTCCGACCGCATCGATGTCGGATTTCACCTCCAGCAGGAACATCTTGTCGTCCGGCAGGATCGCCAGCACGTCGGCCAGCCGAGGGATGCGCTCGGCGGCGTATTTCGGGTCTTTCCACGAGCCGACATCCAGTTTGGAAAGCACGGCCCAGGGCGTTTTCTTGATCTCCAGCTTCTTGCCGCCGGTGCGGGCGGTGTCGGGGTCGTGCATGCAGACCACCTGGCCGTCCTCGGTGAGCTGGAAGTCGCCCTCGATTCCATCGGCGCCTTCTTCCCAGGCCTGTTTGAAGGAGGCCAGGGTGTTCTCCGGGGCCGCGTGGGAAGCGCCGCGGTGCGCGATGATCTTCGGCTGGGCAAAGGCAGCAGGCAGCATGGCGGCGGAAAGGAGAAGTACGGAGAGAAGCGGCGACCGTAGCGTCATTGGGCGAAGCTAGCGCCAGGGCGGTGATCGGCCAACGCTGAAAAGCGCCTACACAGGGGAACCGCAAATCGTCTTTTTCAACCGCGAATGGACGCGAATAGGGAAAGATCACTGCGGCACGAAGCGAGCTGATGGCCTTTCCTTATCAAGGCTTCAGAAATTAGCGTCTATTCGCGTTCATTCGCGGTTTCCCAATCCGAAGTCATTCACCGCCGGTTGGCCACGCGGTATTCCTTCGGGGTCATCTGGAAGCGCTGGCGGAACAGATTCACCAGCGCGCTGGCGGTGCGGAAGCCGGAGCGCCCGGCGACTTCCTGTAGCGACAGGTCGGAGGAGGACAGCAGCCGCGTCGCGAGGTCGAAGTGAGCCTGCCAGATTTCGTCGTGCAGGGTCCGGCCGATCAGCTTGTTGAAGCGGCCCTCCAGGGAGCGCCGGGAAATCCGGGTCGCCGCCACGACATCGCGGACCTTGATGGTCTGGGCGGAGCTGTCGCGGATGAAGCGCAGCGCGGCCACCACATCGGGATCGTCGAAGGCATAGACATTGGTCGACTGCCTTTCCTGGATGCCGCGCGGCGGGATCAGCTGCGGCTCGTCCGGCCGGGCCTCGCCCTGCAGCAGGCGGTCGATCCAGCGGGCGGCCTCGAAGCCGCGGCGCTCCAGGTCGAGGTCGACGCTGGACAGGGTGGGGGAGCAGAGGTCGCAGAGTTGCTCGTAGTTGCCGATGCCGAGCAGGGCGATTTCCTCCGGCACGCGGATGCCCAGTTTCCAGCAGGCGTCCAGGGTCATGGCGGCGAGGCGGTCGGTGGTGCCAAGCACGGCCAGCGGTCGCGGCAGGCCGGCCAGCCACTCGGCCAGCTCGGCATCATCGGCGCTGTGGATCAGCCCGCTTTCGACCGGAAATCCGGCGGCCCGAACGGTCGCCGCAAAGCCCTCGGCGCGTTTCATTTCAAAGCAGTCCTCCTCCTGCCGCCGCACGTAGGCGAAGGAGCGGAAGCCGCGTCCGAGCAGGAAGTCCGCCGCGCGGGCGCCGGCCTGATGGTCGTCGCTGACCACATTCGTGAAAACGGGGTCGAGATGGCGGGAGGTGACGTTGACGATCGGGATCGTGCGTCCGGCGGCGGCTTCGACGAAGTGGGCGTCCGCGGCGCTGCAGATGATCGCATCGCCCTGCCAGGACTTCAGCAGTCCGGCCATTTCGTCGCGTTCGCGGTCGAAGAATGCCACGCGCCAGTTCGAGTTCTGGTGCACATAGCGGCTCACGCCGGTCAGGATCTTGTTCCCGTAGCCGCTGAGGCCTTCGACCATCAGGCCGACATGCCGGTATTGCTGCATCGGCGGGCAGAGTGATCAGCGGGCGGTTCCTTGTAAATGCGGAACTGTGCAATGGATTGCGGCGTGGTAAAATCCCGCTGTCCGCCCGCTCAGGGCAGGAAAACGAAGCCTTCGGCGTCGATCGAGGAGCCCTCCGGCAGCGTCAGGCCTTTCGGGCAGGAGGGGCCTTCCAGGCGCAGTTTTACGCCTTGGCGCCGAATGGAGAAGCCGGGCAGCAGCAGGCCCACCGAGCCGATCTTGCGGCCGGGCTGGGGTTTGCTGCCCGGATAGGGTTGCGCCGGATCCGGCACGGACATTGAGACGATCACGCCGTTGATGGCCAGGCAGGGACAGTGAATCCAGCCGGGGATCTCCAGCGGGTCGCTGGCCTGCGGACTGAAGTCGTAAAAGAGCCTTTCACCGCCGGTGGCGGGCGGCGCCGAGACCAGTGCGGCACGGAGTTCCGGGCCGCCGATCCAGATGCCGGAGCCTTGGGGGGCGATGTCGCCTTTCCGGAACAGCGGGGTTTCGTAGGCGCGGGAATAGGCTTCGATGCCGGCAAGTCCGGCCACCGCCGGGTCGTCGAAGAGCGCGAACAGCGGCGACTTGCGGCGCAGGGCGGCGACCTGGGAAATTTGCAGCGCATTCGCCCACGAGGCGGACAGCAGGCCGGGCGACTGATAGGTGGACAGCACCGCCTCCAGCGCCAGTCGCGAAGCGTCGAGCATGCCCTCCCGGACCGACTCCGGGGTCGCGGCGTCCGGGGCGATCGGCGGGCCGAAGCCGACCGACATGCGATAGGGCAGGCGGTGCGGCAGTTTCTTGAAGAACAGCCCGCGTTCGAAGGAGAAGATCGAGCCCCAGGCATTTCCTAGCCAGACCGGGACCAACGGCGCTCCGGCCTGGCGGGCGATCAGTTCGAAGCCGCGCTTCAACTCGCGCAGGGTGCCGGTGCGGGTCAGCTGGCCCTCCGGGAAAATGCAAACCACGTCGCCCGCTTCGAGTGCCTTCGAGGCGGCGCGCAGGGCCTCGCGCGGCTTCGCGGAGGAAATCGGCACCGTGTCGAAGATGGTGCAGAACACGCGGATCGCCCGCGTGCCCATGAAGCCTTCCTCCATGATGAAGCGCACCGGCCGCGGCGAGGCGGCGGTCAGGAAGAACGCGTCGGCCCAGGTCACGTGGTTCGACAGCAGCAGCACGCCGCCCTTTTCCGGCATGTTCCACTGCCCGGTGGTGCGGATGCGGTAGAAGATCCGCAGCAGGGTCAGGCCGACCACGCGGATGAAGTCGGCGGGCAGGATCCGCACGATGAAAAAGGAGGCGACCGCACAGGCGATGGCGGCGGCGACGGCCTGGCCGCGCAGGCAGGCGAGGGTGGAGACGTGGGCGAGCTCGCAAAGCCGGATGGAGCCCTGGATCAGGATCACGACGGCAACCCCCGCCAGGCAGTCCTGGAGATTCACTCCGGCCTGCATTTCACCGCGTTTGTTGACCGGGTAGTGATCCTGGATCCAGGCATTGAGTGGCGCCAGGAACAGCGCCGAGATAAAGGCCAATGCCCCCAGCAGCACCAGGAAGCCGCTCTGCAGCGGATCGGCAAAAGCCAGGCAGGCGCCGAGGAAAGCCATGCCGATCCCGGCGACCGGCACCCAGCCGAGTTCCACACGCCGCCGCAGCAGCACGGACGCTGCACCGAAGCCCGCCGCCATTCCCAGCGAGGCGCAGGCCATGTATTTCGACGACAGGGTGCCGAAGCCCGCGCCGCCGCCGGTCAGGGCCTTGGCCAGCTTCAGCGACCAGAGATTGATGAAGGCGGCGAAGCCCCAAAAGAAAGCGATGCCCCAGGAAGCCCGGCGCAGCGGCGCCCATTTCCACAGCTCGGCCAGATTCGCGAAATGGCGGAAGAGCAACTTGCTGCTGAGCGGCTCGGTGCCATGCGCCGGCGTCGCCGGAATCAGCCAGGCCAGAATCAGAGCGGGTACGGCCACGGCGGTAATCACGATCATCGGCGTCAGCGCGGCGCCCCAAGCCTGCGAGGGGAGTCCGCCGGCTGCCTTAAGGCGGCTGTCGAAGATCCACCCCGCTGCCACCTGCCCGATGAGCATGGCCAGAAGCGCCGTCATCTGCTGAATGCCTGCGGCGAAGCCGAGATGCCGCGAACCGAGCAATTCCTTGTTCAAGCCGATCTTGGCCGGGCTGAAAAAGGCGGCTTGGGTGGCCAGCATGAAGAAGCCGGCCATGGCCATGGTCATGTTGTGAACCCTGATGGACATGCACAGCCACAGCAGCACCAGGATCTGGACCGCCGCGGAGGCAATCATCACCCGGCGTTTCGAATAGCGGTCGCTGAGCCAGCCGGCCAGGGGCGAAAAGAGGATGTACGGCAGGGCGATCAGAGCCGCGGCGGTCGACTCCACCGAGTTTGACTCCGCGGAAGCGGCGATGGCCCCTCCCAGAGGGATCAGGAGAAACTGAGCCGTCTTGTCATTGAACGCGTTCTGCGTCTGCTGGACGATCATGGCCCAGAAGCCCGTCCATTCCCGCCGCGTCGGCTTCCTCTCCTCATCCGCCATGTGCTCCATCCGTTCCGCAGCCTAGCGGGTGGATCCGGGCGAGGAAAGGGAGGAAATCCCCGGGTTTGCATCCCCTCCGCCGCGAATTTCCGGTTTGGCCCCCGCGCAGCGTCTTATCTGTAAAAAATCTTCCGCGGCGGCCTCTGTTAGAGAGCGGATCGGATACATACCGTTTCTTGTCGCTGCGACCAGGTGACTGAGGCGCTTTTATCGATTCTTTCGTGTCAAAATGCGTCGAAATGATCGTGGGAGATGCTGCCCGGATGGATGATATTTGGAATATAGACGGAATCCGTGGACGGGATTTTTCATTGATGAAACCCACTTGAGGGTGCAAACAGCTTCTCACCCTCGAGACCTGTCGCGCCCGCGTTTCCCAAGAACGCAGACAGGCCTCTGTTTATTCCCGGGATTCCCCCTTTCGAGCGGGAAGACCGAACCCAAGCCCGATGAAAAATCAGAACACCCCGACCACGTTACCCGTGATCGCCGCGACTTTCGCGGCTATTACCGGCCTTAGCTCCGCCGCTGCCCCGGCGACGCTTTCCCACCGCTGGAGCTTCAACGGAAATCTGAACGATGCCGTGGCCACGGCCCCTTCCCCCGCGGTGATCATCGATCCCGACAACAATGCCGCCACCGGCGGCGCCGCGGATCTCACCACCAATGCCGGACAGATCACCCTCGGCGGCGGCGGCAGGGACCAGTCTTCCTACGTGAAGCTTGGCACCAGCCTGCTGGCCGGGAAAACCACCCCGGTCACGATCGAATTCTGGGCCACCCAGATCGGCATCCAGAACTGGGCCCGCATCTTCGATTTCGGCACCGACACCAATCAGTACCTGATGATGTCCTGGACCCGTCAAACCAACGCCAACCAGGACACCCTGACCTGGAAGAACGGCGCGGAATCCGCGGTCAATGACAAGAACGCTCCTTATGAACTCGGCAGGGAGTATCATGTCGTGCTGGTCATCGAGCCCGGCGCCGGCACCGCCGGCCAGACCCTGGTCACGGAATATGCCGCGCCTTCCGACGCCACCACCATGGGTGCGCCCAAGGCGGTCATGAGCACTTCCTTCACGCTGGCCAATTTCGCCGACCCCAACGATTTCCTCGGCCGCTCGCAGTGGCCGGACGAAACCGCCCACGCCAGCTACAATGAATTCCGGATCTGGACGGGTGCCATGGTGCCTGAGGAAATCGATGATCACCAGACGGGGGGGCCCAATTTGACCGGCTTTGTCGATACCGATACCGACGGCATGCCCGATTGGTGGGAAACCCTCCACGGCCTGAACATCGGTGACCGCACGGACGCCAACCAGGATGCCGACCACGACGGCGCGACCAACCTGCAGGAATACCTCGCGGGTTCCGATCCGCAGGACGCGAACAGCAACGCCCTCGACCTCGATGGCGACAAGCTGACCGACTCGTGGGAAATCGCCCACTTTGGCGGTCTCGGCGAAACCGGCGCGGGCGATCCTGACAACGACGGCGCGACCAACCTGCAGGAGCAGGCCGCCGGCAGCGATCCTCTCAATCCGAATAGCTTCCCGGACACGGACGGGGACGGCATCAACGACGTCTGGGAGAAGAAATACTTCACTGGCACCGGTGGCATTCCCGCTTTCAATGCGGCTGCCGCCAACGCGACCAACGACTACGACGGCGACGGCTTCACGAATCTTGAGGAGTTCCGCGCCGGCTCCAATCCGGTCCTGGCCACTTCCAGCCCGGCGTTTCCAACTCTCGCTCACCGCTGGGCCTTCAACGGCGACCTCACCGACTCGGTGACCGGTCCGGACGCCAGCGACGCACTCATCATCGATCCTGACAACGACCCTGTCACCGGCCCGGCCGATCTGACCACCAAGCCGGGCGAGGTCTACCTGGCGGGCGGAGCGAAGGGAGCCGCCGGCTATGTGTCCGTGGGCACGAACCTGCTCACTGGCAACCTCTACCCGGTGACCGTTGAGCTTTGGGCCACCACCTACTCGCTCCAGAGCTGGAGCCGCATCTTCGACTTCGGCTCCGGCGAAAACGAGTATGTGATGGCGAGCTGGAACGTGAACGGCAACGAAAGCCTGACGCGCACGTCGTGGAAGAATGGCGCGGAACTATCGAAGGATGCGACGTTCAGCTACACCCACGGCACCAAGTACCACATCGTCGTCAGCATCGAGCCTCCTGCGGGCACCCGCAAGCTGAGCCGTGTAACGACCTATGCCGCGGCCGCTGACGGCACCGCGACGACGATGGGGCCGCCGCTGGGAGTGTTCTACACCACCTCGAAGCTGGCCACGGTGAATGATGTGAACGACTA
>JAQGPE010000307.1 GCA_028293225.1 Akkermansiaceae bacterium
GTTCTATCCGCCTTATCCACCTTGCAGGATGGACTGGATCTGACGAGAACGCCACCTCCTTTCTCACAAAATCGCGAATCGCTTGCGTGCGTAGGAGCCCGGTCTAACGTGGGTATTTCCATTGTAACCACCCTGACCGTCGTTCAGCATCGGCCTGGTTTTTGGAACCTTCTTTCCGGTTACTTTGACAGCCGAAGCGGCCTTTCTTTCTGCCGGAATTCAGGGCAGCAGATCGAACACGATCAAGCGCGGGGCGGCGTTCCATCCCAGCCCCCCGCCGATGGGGATCTTGCCCTCTCCATTCTTCACCTCCGCGGTCAGCCCAGGCTCTCCATCGGCTGAAATCGTCTCGTAGGCGATCACCTTCACCGGCTTGTCAGGGCGAAGATTCGCCCACTCTTCGATCTTCTTCTGGATGTCTGCCGAGTGGCCTTGCACCCGGACGATATTGGCTGACCCCGCAAGATGGGCGACCCAGAAAGGCTTGCCATATTCCGCCTGCTTGGTGCCCGGCACATAGCTGCCCTTTTCGAGGATCATCTCCTGCTTGAACACCTTGCCAAAGCCCCGGCCGAAGACGGAGTGAATGATGAGATCGCCGTCTTTGGATTCGGTCTGCGGAGCCGGCTGGCGTTGTGGTGGCTGCGCCTCTTGGTTCTCCGCGCCTTGGGATTGCTGAGCCAGGCAGGCGGGAATCAGCGCCAGCCCGGCAACCGCCACAAGCGAAGCCGCCGAAAAACCATTCATCCAAGGATTCATCTCCTCAGGATGAGAACGGAGTCATGGCGATCAAGGATTTTCCGGGCCCGCGGCCGCTTTGGGATTGGCTCCCATCCTGGCTCTCTCCAGCCTGCGAGGGTGAAACCATCGATCCGTACCTGGCACCCCGGCGATGACCTCGATGCCCTGACGGAAATGCTTCACCGCGCCTACGCTCCCTTGGCGGCGGAGGGTCTGCGCTATACCGCGACCCACCAGACTCCGGAAGTGACCCTGAGGCGGCTGAGCCGCGGTCATGCCCTGGTCGCTGAAATCGGCGGCCGGGTCGTGGGGACACTAACGGTCTATCAGCCCGATGGGGAAGATGCCACGCCGGCGTACCGGGAGCATTTTCACTTCGGGCAATTTGGCGTGGTACCCGAATTCAAAGGGCGAGGGATCGGCACCGCGCTGCATGCCGCCGCGCTCGACCATGTCCGCAGTCTTGGCGGAGCCGCGATGGCCCTGGACACCGCCTCGCCAGCGAGCCGCCTGATCGCCCTCTACGAACGCTGGGGATACGAAATCATCGACCGCATTTCTTATTCCTCAACCAACTACGAGAGCGTGGTCATGAGGCTCTGGCTCCAGCGCCCGCCAGCGCCCGCCGAATGAGGACTTGACCCCGGGAGTCGAAACTCCAATCTATCTTAGAACCCCGACGAAACCATGAACCCCACCGCGTTCATTGGTATTCGCCGGGGTTTTATTTTATTCAAGGGCCCGGGTCCCCCCCATTGGCGGACCGCCCCGAATTCCCAGCCTCCCGCTCTATGAAAAGGACCACGCTTCTCTGCGCCCTTGCGGCGCTCGTACTACTCGCCGCCCTCGGGCTGGAGATCTTTAAACTGCGGCAGCCATCGCCAGCAGTGGGTCCTGCTCCTGGCACCCCCGAGGCCGGTTCGCCAACTGGCGCACCCCCCTCTTTCGCAGCCTCCGATCCTGCAGTTGGGGAAGCCCCGCCGGACCTGCCGTCGAAGGCGTCCGATCGTTCAGGCGAGAAAAGCCGCGAAGCCGAACGAGCCGCTGCGGAATACCAGAAAGCGCAGCAGGAGCAGGCTCAACTGGAGAACCAGATCGCCGCCCTGAATCAGGACCAGCGCTCCCTGGCCTTCGCCTTCGCTGCGGAGCTGGAGCTGCCGGACAATCTTGCGAAGCTGCTCTATCCACCCTATCAGAAAGCCCAGAAGAACCTGACGGAGATGATGAACGGCGGAGGCATGGGTGAAAGCCATCCGGTCGTCCGCGCCCAGAAAGAGGTCATCGCTTCCATGACGGGAGATCTGGAGGAAGCGATCTCCGCTCTTCAAGCCACCTTGAAGGAAAAGGCACGGGGAAATGAAGAAGAACTCAAGAGGCTGCAGGCTCAGGTCCCCGGCAAGCGCTGACCGACTCCGTCAACGGACCTCACCTCTCTAACGAAACAAGCACCGGGAGTGGGGGCTTCCGGTGCAGGCTCGTGATCCCGGGGGGGAGGATCGTTTCGGGGATGTTGTAAGCTTCGACCGGGGGGTGCCTTGCGCTTACGGATTCACCATGTCCGATTTTACCCCCTTCCACCATTCCGCTTTCGCGGGGACGTGATCGCGGGAGGGCCGTCGCTCAAGCGGCCTCAGCCAGAAGTCGCGCCTGTAGCTCCGCGACCGAGTCGACCAGCAGCGTGGCGCCCTTGGCGGCCAGCAGCTCGCGGTCGTTGTAGCCCCAGGTGACGCCGATGAAGCGCATGCCGGCGCGGGTGCCGGTTTCGCAGTCGACCGTGGAGTCGCCGATGAACGAGCAGTCCCGCGGATCGAGCCCCCATTCCTTTGCGATCAGCAGCGCGCCTTCGGGATCCGGCTTGCGGGCCACTCCCACACGCTGGCCGTAGACGGGAGTGAAGGGCACGCCGGGGAAGAGCTTTTCGACGATCTCCACCGTAAAGGCGTGCGTCTTGTTAGAGAGGACCGCCAGTCGATACCCCGCCGCGGCTAGCGCGACCACGCACTCGGTCACTCCGGCGTAGGGTTTCGTCCCCTCCGGCCAATGGGTGTCGTAGTGGACCTTGAAATCCGCCTCCACATCGACGGCGCGGTCCAGAGGCACGCCGGGCGGCAGCGAGCGGCGGGACAGCTCCAGGGTGCCGTCGCCGATGAAGCGGCGGACGTCGGCATCGACATGGCCGGGGTAGCCCTGGGATTTCAGTCCATGGTTCAGCGAGGCAGTGATGCCCGGCAACGAATCCACCAGCGTCCCATCCAGATCGAAAATCAAGCCCCGCGTCATGCGGGCGCGATCAAACGCCGGGATGGCGCAGCGGACAACCGGCAACTGCCGGTTCGTTCAATTGGCGTTGAAGCCCACCAGCGAAACGAGTTCGTCGTCGCTGTAGTCGGACAGGTGGTCGGCGGCGACCGAGAGCACCTGGCTTTCGGCATA
>JAQGPE010000371.1 GCA_028293225.1 Akkermansiaceae bacterium
GCCGGCGCGGGAGTGGTTCGGGTAGCGGCGCAGGTAGTCCTGGAAGGCTTCCTTCGCACGGTCGAGATTAGCCTGGTCGTGGTTGCCGCGGCGGGCTTCATCGAGCAGGATTTTGCCGATCAGGAACTGCCCTTCGGGAGCCTGCGGGCTGTCGGGATAGTCGGCGGACAGCTCGCGGTAGGCGGTGATCGCCTTGGCGGCGCTGCCGCTGCTGGTATCGCTTTCCCAGATCTTGCCGATGGTGAACTGGGCCTTGGCCGCGGTGGGCGAGCGGGGCGCGTTCTGGCGGACTTTCGCCAGCATGTCGGCGATCTTTTCGTTGGAGAGGCGCGACTTCAGGCCGAGGAAGCTGGTCTTCACCTGGCCATCGGCGGCGGCCTGGGCCATCGCGGCCTGGGTATCGAGGGCCTTCTGGTAGTAGCTGCTGCTGTTGTAGCGGGTCAGGAACTCCTGGTAGGCGTCAAAGGATTCGCGGACGTTGCCCTCCTGCTGGAGGATCTCGGCCTGGCGGTAGCGCGCTTCCGGGGCGTGCGGAAAAACCGGCGCTTCGTCGGCGGCCTTGCCATAGAGCTTGGCGGCCCTGGACGTTTTTCCTGAGGCGTCCGCGGACTTGGCTTCCTGGTAGATCGATTCCGCCTTGCCGCTGCTGGAATTCGTGGCGCCATTGTTCAGAAGCGGCGGCAGATCTTTGTCAGTGCCGCAGGAGGCGAGGGCGAGGGCGGCGGCCGGGAGAAGGTAGCGCAGGGTTCGCATAAATGAGAAGTTAGAAGGTGGCAAGCGACCCGGCAAGCGGGAAGGAATGCGGGTGTATGACGGAAGCGGACGCGGAAAAGCGCGGAAAAAGATGCACTTTGCCGGAAAATTTTTCTCAGGACGCTCCGAGTTCGGCCGAGCGGCGGGCGGCGGAGTCGACCGCCTCGATGAGTGAGGAACGGAAGGCGTTCTTTTCCAGTGCGGCCAGACCGGCGATCGTGGTGCCGCCGGGCGAGGCGACCATGTCCTTCAGGGCGGCGGGATGCTCGCCGGTTTCCAGCACCATCGTCGCGGCTCCCAGAACGGTCTGAGCAGCCAGTTTCAGGGCGGCGGCGCGCGGCAGGCCGGCTTTCACCCCGCCGTCGGCCATGGCTTCGATCATGATGTAGACGAAGGCCGGGCCGCTGCCGGACAAGCCGGTCACGGCGTCCATCAGGGATTCAGGCAGTTCCAGGGCCAGGCCGACGGCGCCCAGCAGGATCGAGGCGGTTTCGGCGTCGCTGCCGGTCGCGTGTTTGCCCCGGCAAAAGGCGGCCGCGCCTTTCCCGACCAGGGCCGGGGTGTTCGGCATGCAGCGGATGACCCGGGCGCCTTCGGGCAGGCGGGCTTCCAGCCAGGCGGTGGTCAGGCCCGCGGCGACGGAGATGACCAGGAAATCGCCAGCCGGAATCGCGGCGAGGGCGGCCTCGGCATGCTGGGGTTTGGTGGCAAGAAGGTAGGTGTCGGCGTCCAGAGCGCCGATCGTGTCGACGGTCGTCGTGCCGGTGGCTTGGGCGAAAGCCTTGGCCGCTTCCGGGTAGGAATCGCAGCCGGAGACGTCATCCGCGGTCAGCGCCCCGGCGCGAATGGCGCCCTCCACCAATGCACTCCCCATCCTGCCACAGCCGATCACGCCAAGTCTCATCTCGCGCGCAGCCTAGAGGCGGGCGGGCGGGGCCGCCAGCCGGATTTCGGTCACGTCAGGCCATTGGCGATGACTCCGGTTGCCGTGCCCGGCACCTCATTTTGCTTGAGAGGCCGGACGGGCTCGACATGGTCGCTGCATGCGATTTCTGGCAGCGTGTGTGGCAATGGTCGGACTGGCGGTGGCGGCGGACACCGACGTCCCGGCCGTGGAAGCGGTGATCTCCGCCCAGGTGAAGGCGATGCCGGAGCCTGAGAACGAGCCGATTCCAAAGGGCTTCACGATGGCGATCACCGCGTCCGATCCGAAGGCCCAGGATCACGTGCTGCAGGGGCTGAACGCCCTGCACGGCGGCTGGGACTTCGAAGCCTATCGGCATTTCTGCGCCGCGCTGCAACTGGATCCGGACTGCCTGATGGCCCACTGGGGCGTGGCGATGGCCTTGATCGACCCGCAACCGGATCTGCGTGATGAAAGCGTGGCCGCGATTGCCCGGATGACCGCCCTGATGGAGAAGAAGGCCGGTAGCGAGCTGGAGCGGAGTTACGCCTACGCACTGGTGGTTTTCGTCCGTGATGGCGCTGCCAGGGCCGCTGAGGTTTTCAAAACCGCCGCCGAGCAATATCCGAACGATCCCCAGTTGAAGCTGCTGGGTGCGCTCTTTGGCCGTGGGGGTTACGATCAGGAAGGCCGCGCCCGCCCGGGTCAGGAAAAGGCCGAGAAGACGCTGAAGGACCTGCTGGCCGCCGACCCCGGCAATCCGGTGTTGATGTATGCCTATCTGGCGATCAAGGCCGAGGCGCCCGATCTGAAGAGTGATCTCGACATCGCCCGCAAACTGACCCAGACCGCCCCGAACTACGCGCCGTTTCAGCACATGCTGGGCGACTACGAGTGGCGCTGCGGCAACCACTCCCGCGCGGTGGAGGCTTTCGCCAAAGCCGGACAGGGCTTTTCCACCTGGATGAAGGCCGTGAAAGTGACGGCGATCGACTGTCCCGGCTGGATCAAGTCGGAGTGCTTCCGCGCGGTGGCATTGGCCTCGAAGGGCGACTACCCGACGGCGCTGGCCGTAGCCAAGGCGGTGGCGGCGATCCCGGTTCCGGCCGATGTGGTGACGGATGGCAAGCTGACCAAATCCGCCAACGGCGAGGGCGCCCGGCTCCTGCTTTGGGAGGCCCGCACCCTGCCAGCCCGTCTGCTGATGCGCCGCAACGGCAAGGGCGACGTCGAGGCCGCGCTGGCTTCGCTGCCGGCCAAGGAGAGTCAGAAGCAGTATGGCAAAGGCAGCCTGTGCACCTACTTTTACCAGGGGCTCGCCTTCGCGCTTGAAGGCCGCAAGGCGATCGACTCCGGCGACCAGAAGAACGCCAGCCAGATCGTGGCGGCGCTGAGCCTCCACGGCCAGCGGATGCAGGAGACCCAGAGTTCGGTCCGCTCCACCGGGGAAGCGACCTACTGGTTCCGGGCCTATGAAGGCCTGAACACCCTCGCCGGCGAAACCCGCGGGCTGCTCGCGATGGCGGACAAGGACGGCATGATTTCCTCCGCGCACAGTTGGTATTCCACCGCGGACGACCACCAGTCGCTGCCTTCCATGCTGCTGCCGCCGACCATCCTGCTGCCGATGAAGGCGCGTATCGCCGAGTCCTACCTGGCGGAGAAAAAGCCGGACGCAGCGGTCGAGGTTCTGGAAGCCGCGGCGAAGCTCTATCCGAACGACTTTGAAGTGCTGACCCGTCTGGAGCAGGCCTACAAGGCCGCCAAGCAGCCGGACGAGGCGGCGACCGTGGCGAAGGCGCTCGAGACCCTGAAGTCCGAGTAAGGGCACGAAAAAACCTGCCGGGGAGGCGACCCTCCCGCGGCAGGCTGTGGAAGGTCGGACTGCCTATTTCTTCGACGAGGAATCGCGCAGCGGCACCGTCCGGTTGAAGACCAGCTTGCCACCGGGGCTGTGGTCCCGGCGGTCGGCCACGAAGTAGCCGAGGCGCTCGAACTGCACCGAGCCTTCCGGCTCCAGGTCGGCC
>JAQGPE010000405.1 GCA_028293225.1 Akkermansiaceae bacterium
GAAATGCTGCCGAGGTTGCTGCCGATGTCGTCGTGGAGGTCGGAGGCGATCCGTTTGCGAAGCTGCTCCAGCTGGCTTTTTGAAACCAGGCGGCGGCGCTCGACGATGGCAACGGGGATGAGAAAGGTCAGGCCGAGGGCGATGGCGGCGCCCCAGGTGGTGTTCAGCTCGGTCTCGGACGCCATGGTGAGCGCGCGCGGCCGGAGTGTCGCCATTTCCTTCTCGATGATCGAGCGATCGACGAGTTGGGAGAGCCATGACTGGACCGGCAGAATCTGCATGCCGTTGCTGGAACCGTCGGTGAGTTCCCCGGTCGGATGATCCATGCCGGCATGACTGACCGTGACCGTCAGGCCGGCGGCGAGATTGGTCTCGCCCGACCAGACCTGGATTTCACCGAGGGCCTGGAGGTAACGCGGGCCGAGCTGCCAGGCCTTGTCGGAAGTCAGGCGGACGAAGCGGCCGGCGGCGGCCGAGACGGGAATGACGACCGGGGTGGTGAGATCGACCGGCAGCTCGCGGCCGTCGGTGGAGCCGACTTCCCGGGCATCCGAGAAATCCGCCTGGGTGGCGATTTCCACCTTCAGCCGGGGTGGAATCACGCCGGGCCCCGAGAGTTCAGGCAGGGCGTAGGGGTAGACCACCACGTGATCGATCCGCGACTCGCGATCGAGCGCCAAGGACCACTCGGCGCGCTGGGCATCTCCCGGCACATCCATGCAGTCGCCGCGGGAAGCCGACCAGCGGCCGCCCTCCCAGAGACCGAGCGGCGTCCGGCCGTCGACCAGGAAGCGGGGCTCCCAGGCGCCGGGAATTTCCACCGACTGGGTGGCGGTCACGGTGGCGCCGAAGGAGACCGGTTCGTGACCGGAGAAAATGAAGATTTCCGAAAGCGCGCAGACTCCTTGAAGGCCGGAGTGCACGCCCTCGTTCAGCTTGATCCGGAGGTAGCGGGCCGGCACGCCGTCGCCGTTCAGGCGGATGGGGTAGCCGTGGGGGGAAGGCTCAGGAGAAGCACCGGTGGCGTAGACCGGGCGGGCGTCCGAGAAGTCGCTCTGGCGGGCGGCCTCGATGGTGAAGCGCCTTGGAAAAAGATCATCGACGGCGCCGGCCTGCATCTGGGCGGGCACCAGATAAATCTCGCCTAACAGAACGTCCCGATGGAGATCCAGAACGAGGGTCGGAGCTTCATTGCTGCTGGAAAGCCGTCCGCAGCGCCAGCCGAGTTGATCCCGCAAGGGGCGTTCGGTGAACGAAGGAAGGTGCTCGACGCGGCCCTGCAGCCAGCTCATGCGATCCTCGACTTCCACCAGCTTGCGGTTGAAGACCCGCGCCACGCGGCCAATCGGGTTCATGGTCTGGGCTCCGGCGTGGGTCAGAAGCGCCGCTCCGGCTGCAATCTGCAGAAGCAGAGCAACACGCAAGCGCTTGCGATCGAAGAGAGAGCCGGGCATGGGAGTTTTTGCGGGAGACGACGGCAAGATAGTTAACAAATTTTAAAAAACCGGGCAACGAATTAATCAGGGTATTTAAAAAATCTCGTTTAGCCTCACTATTCCGATTATAGCGCTGAATTTGAATGGATTATCAAATCGATAAAGGGTATTTTGAAGCCCTGCTGACGAAGTTACGCGATTTAATTGGAGACCTTCCGACGCTTCCAGCGGTGCTTTTCGAGCTGGCCGGCAGCTGATTTTTTAAATCCTTCTCTCTCCGGGGAGCGAAGGCTGTGGAATCCGGGTTGAGAGGACTAACTGAAAGATTTCCCCCTTGCTGGCTGAGAGGGCTGTACCTAGCCTCCGCGCCTTATGAATCGGGGTCTGTATCGTTTCACCGGTCGCACCGGCCTGCTCGCATGTGCCCTGGGCATCGCGGGTCTTGTCCCAGGCGCGAACGCCCAGTTGCGACCGGATGCGCCGCCGGTGCCCCCGGCTCCGGCGCAGTTCGACCCTTCGGACGTTTATTTCCAAGGCTATCTGTTGTCCAAGGACGCGGAAAAACTGGCGGCGGAAAAGAAATATTCGGAGGCGCTGGAAAAATATCAGAAGGCCCAGCAACTGTTCGACCGGATCCATAAATACTTCCCCACCTGGCGGAAGGACATGGTCGAGGGCCGCCAGGGCAAGAACCAGGCAGCCATCGGGGAGGTGGCTCCCGAGGCGCTGAAAGAGCAGGACCGCTTCCGGGCCGCGACGTCCGAATTTGAGGGAGGCCGGGTCCCAGAAGGCGGCATCATCCGCGGAGAAGAACCGAAGCTTTTGAACGGCGGACAGCCCGCCGCGTCGGACACCGATACGCTCGCCACCCGGCACATTGCGGAACTGGAAGGCCAGGTTCGCGATCTGCGCTCGAAGCTGAGTGACAGCATCAAGGCGCGTCCCGAGGCGAACAGCGCCGGTCGCGACGCTTCGCGGCTAGACGACATTTCCCGTCAGAATGACCTGCTGCGCTCCCAGTTGCAGCAGGCGATCAATGAACTGAACCGGGCCCAGTCACAATTCGACAAGCCGATGCAGGAGGACCTGGACCGGCTGACGCAGCGGATCAAGGGCTTGGAAGGCGAGAATGCCGCCAATCAGAGCGCGCTGGCGAAAAGCCGTAAGGAAACCGAGCAGGCCAAGCAGCAGATCGACGCCCTGCAAAAAGAGCGGACGGCGCTGATGCAGCGGCAGGCCGACCTGACCCAGGCGCTGGATACCGAGCGCAAGGTGCAGAACGAAGTGGTGGAAGGACAGCAGAAGCAGGTCCGCCAACTGCAGGAAAACTTGCGCGCCAAGGACGCGGAGCTCCAGGAAGCGGGCACCCGGATCGCCCGGCTGGAAGGCCAGCTGAATGAGATGAAGGAGTCCTTCAAGGACCTCACCGAAGAGCGGGAATCCCTGCTGCGGGAGCGCAACCAGATGGCGGAACTGCTGAAGTTGAACGAGTCCGGCCAACTGAGCGAGCTGATCAACCAGAACATGGATCTGGCGAAGAAGCTGCGTGAGGCCAGTGAGCGGGTCGACATGCTGAGCAAGGACGGTAACGAGACCAAGGACGAGTATGCCGCGGCCCTGAACGACCTGGTGGTGGCGAAGACGGCGATCAACAATTTCAAGCGCGAGAAACAGAGCCAGGACAAGCGGATCGAAGAGCTGGAGTCGCGCCTGCGGAATGAAGACAAGAGCCTGGCTGACAATCCGGCGGCGGACCCGGCCGAAACCGAAGTCCTGCGCAACATCATCCAAAAACTGCGACGCCAGCAGGAGCGCCGGCGGGAGTCGAGCGAGGTGCTGCTGCAGGCGATCGGCGAGAAATCCAAAAAGGATCCGTCGATCGCAAGCGCGGTGGAGCTGATGAACGCCGCGGAGCTGCCTCTGTCGCAGGAGGAGTTGAAAATCGCCGACATTGCCGACAATCACCGCATCGATGCCAACATCGACTCCGCCGGCGTCCGGCCGCGGGAGGCGGTGCTCGAAGAGACCCGTCAGTTGAACAAGAGCACGGCGCCCTACAAGCAAGCGGCGCAGCGCGCCTTCCTGAACGAGCGCCTGGAGTCGGCGCGCGAGTTGCTGCAAATGGTCACGGAAGCGAACCCGGGGGACATCCAGGCAATCTGCTCGCTGGGGGTGATCAACCTGCGCCGCAAGGACGATCCGGCGGCGGCGATGGCGGCGGTGGAAAATTTTCGCCGGGCGGTGGAGCTGGACTCCCAGAACCCCTATGCCCAGCGCATGCTGGGCAAGAGCCTGATGCAGGCGGGTCCAGGGGGTGAGGCGGAGGCGGAGGCAGCCCTGAAACGTGCGGTCGAACTGGCGCCGACGAATTTCGCCAATCACGTGGTGCTCGGGACGCTCTACTTCGAAACCGGCCGGGAGAAAGAAGCGGAGGATGAGCTCAAGGCGGCCAACGCCTGCGACGACAGAAACGCGAAAGATGCCAAATTCA
>JAQGPE010000038.1 GCA_028293225.1 Akkermansiaceae bacterium
GGTGCTGGTCATTCACGGCGTCCGGGTAGAGCTGCATGATTTCGCGAGCCATCTCCGGACTCTTCCCGGTGGCGGCGTCCAGCATCCCGGTGGCGGCCTCCCGGCGGCGCGGGCCAGGCTCCATTGCCGCGAGAGCAGCCTTGGCCTGGTCGAACTGAAACATCCCCAGCCGGCCGTAGAGGCTCCGGAAATCCACGTGTTCCTCCGCCTCCGGGTGCTCGCGCATCAGGGTGATCGCACGGCGGGGATCGCCCTGGTTCCCGACCCAGTCGATGACCTCCGCCTGCTGTTCCGGAGTGCACGCCGCCATCATCCGGGCTTGCAGGTCTTCCTGCCGTGCGACGGTGAACGCCAGCATGAACATCACCCGCTTCCGCTCCGCCGGGTCGGTCAGCTCCCCCGCCACCTTCATGACCTCTTCCGGTGAGTTGAGCAGGCCCGCCGTCAGAACGGTGTTCGAGAGGTTGCAACGGTCTCTTCCCGGCGCCTGCGTGGCCACCCAGTCCCGTGCCGCCGGGAAATCGACCGCCGCCCAGCCGGTGATCACATCCTCCTTCAGATCCCGCCCCAGAGGATTCCGGGTCGCCTCCGCCTGGGCAAAGGCCAGCGCCGCCAGCGGATTCGCCTTGGCCCAGCCATACAGCGCGTAAGTGAGCGCCTCGTCCCGGGGCGTGCCCTCCATTTCCAGCAGCACCCCGCAGGTCTCCTCCCAGAGGCCGGAGGGCAGGGCGTCCAGGTAGGCGATCAGCTCGGCGCGGCGGCGGTTGAGGTTCTGGCCGGCCAGGATCGCTTTCAATCTTTCCAGCCGTTCCTGTGCCGTGGCGGGCACCGGGCGCGGCGTGCGGGCGCGGGTGGCTTCGAGCTTTTCCAGCGGCGGCGGACTCTGTGCTGTTAGAGAAGCTACGGCGGTCATCGTAGGATCGGGAGACAGCGTGTAGCCGGTGGCCGCCAGCATCAGCAGCAAGGCCCCGGCGAGGGCGATTTTCTGAGCAGAGGTCACGGTGAGAAAGAGCGGGTTCAGGAGAGACGGAGCCAGCGGGACGATCCCGTGCGCGGCCTGCAAAACGGAGGCCGCCACCAGTCCCGGCACGACCGGTGCCGCGTGGGCGGGCAGCAGGGTGGCAAGCGCGGCGGAGCTGGTGGCGAGGCCCTTTTTCCCCAGCAGCACCCGCAGCTTTTCCAATGCCCGGGAGGCCCGCATCCGCGCCGTGCTTTCCGTCAGGCCGAGGCGGGCGGCGATGGTGGCGTGGGACTCATTCCGGTAGTAGCGCAGCAGCAGCACATCGCGGTCGGCGGCGGGCAGGCGCTCGACCAGTTCGTCGACCACCGGGGCCAGCGCGGACCAGTCGGGTTCGGAAGCGTGCGTGCCAATGGGTGGAGAGGAGGTGAGGGTGGGAGAGTCGCTGCCGGCACGGAGTTCGCGCTTTCTCCGGCGGTCTTCTGAGCGCACCGCATCCACCGCCAGCCCGCGGGAGATCCGGTGCAGCCAGGAGGAAAGCGGCAGCTCGTGCGGGATCCGCGCCGCCCCTTGCGCCAGCCGGATGAAGGTCGCCTGGGCCACATCCCGGGCCAGTTCGTCATTCGCCGTCACCCGCCGCGCCACCGCATGCACTTGGTCCAGATAACGCCTCACCAGACACGCGAAAGCCGCCTCCTCGCGGGTGGCGAGAAAGCGGTCGAGCAGCATCCGGTCGGTCAGCGAGTCCATCTTCGCACTCTATCCGTCACGCCGCCGAAAACGTAACCGGGAATTTTTGCGCCGACCGGAGCATCAACTTCCAAAGGCCCGGCTTCCGACGAGGCAGCTTCTTCAAGGGCCAGCTTCCAAAGGACCGACTTCCGGCGAGCCAGCTTCCAAAGGGCCAAAGGCCCGGCCCCATACCAGCCCAGGCCGCAGCGAAGCGCAGGCCTGGGTTCCTCGTGTCCGGCGAAAGCCGCAAGACGGGCGTGGGAGAAGTGCCGCTGTTCAAGGTGCCATGGAGCGCCCGCCTCATCCGCGTCCCGAACCTTGCCTGGATAAAATGCCGCCCACCCCTCCGGGAAAGCCCGCCCCGCCCACCGAACGCCTCGCCACCTTTCCCGGCACCCAACCCACCCGGCGTTCGTCGTGCGGCTTTGCCGGGGCCTTTCGACCCAGGCCTGCGGCCTGGGCTGGTATGGAGCCGGACCTTTGGCCCTTCCGGAATCCATCCCCCACTCACTTCTTCCCCTCGAACCGCTGGAACCGCCCGTTCAGAAAATACGGCAGCCCCTTGGTCCGCTCGCCGTTGCGGTTCTTCGTCAGCGCCAGCCCGTCCTCGGCGATCGCCAGCACCACGTCCGCATCCTGGCCGATCGCCCGGCTTTCCCGCAGCCGCCCCTCGTCATTGAGCTGCGAGGCCGTCAGCACCGGCACGGCCAGCTTTTTCGCCAGCGCCTTCAACCCCCGGGAAATCCCCGCCACCTCCTGCTCGCGGCTCATTTCCCCGCGCCGCCCGCCCGAGTCGACGATCTGCAAATAGTCCACGATCACCAGGTCCAGCCCGCCGTGCCGGTCCGACTCCGCCTGCGCCAACCCCTCGATCTCCTCCAGGCAGCGCCCGCCGCGACTGTCGATCGACAGCGGCATTTCCGCCAGGCTCCGCGCCCCGTCCGCCGCCTTTTGCAGGCACTCCCGCCCCACCGCGCCCGGCGTGTTGAAGGCCCCCAGCGGCACGCTCGCCAGATTCGCCACCAGCCGCGCCGTCACCACGTGGGCCTCCATTTCCAGCGAGATCACCAGCACCCGCTTCCCTGCTGTTAGAGCGGCCGCCGCCGCCTGCAGGAGCAGCACCGACTTGCCGTGCGAGGTCTGTCCGCACACCACCCACAGCTCCCCGGCCGACATCCCACCGGTCAGGTGATCGACCATCGGCAGCCCGGTGGAAAGGCCCGGCACCGTCGCGTCCTGCTGCATCAGGCTGGTCATCCGCGCCACCAGTTGCTCGGCCGCTTGGGTCGCGGTCAGCACCCCGGAGGAGCCGTCCAGCGTGCGGGTCGCGAACTCGTGCATGTCGGCCAGCGCTTTCCGCAGCTCGTCCGGCTCCAGGTTCGGGGCCTCCTCCGCCAGCTTCAGCGCGTCCTTTACCGCCTGCCGCTGCGCCAGCCCTTTCCTGAGCCACTCCAGGTGGTTCTCGAAGTGCCAGCCGTTCGGCGCATACGTGTAGATGTCGTAGAGCGCCGAGCTGCCGCCCAGGGTCTCCAGCACGCCGCTGTCATTGAGTTCCTGGTGCAGCGAAACCAGGTCCGGCCGGCCCTCCGCCTGGTAGCAATCCACCAGGTGCCGGAACACGCCGGCCCGGCCGGAGCCGAAGAAGTGGTCCTCCCCGATCCCCGCCGCCAGCGTCCGCGCCCGGTACTTGCTTTCCCGCATCATCAGGGAAAGCACCGCCTTCTCATGGCCCAGGTAGTGGGGCAGCAGATCCGCCGCGCCCTTCTTGAAGCCCAGGTCCCGGTGCTCCCCGCTCACAGAGACACCTCCACGTAACGGGTTCCGGAGCCGCCCGCCCCGCCATGGCCACCGCACGCACTGCGGCTTTTCTCGCGGTCGACCCGTTCCTGCGCCCAGCTTGCCGACGTCTTCAGGTCACTGCGCCAGTTCGCGATCCTCCGAGCACTCTCACCCACCCGCCAGCCGCCTCTTTCCCGCAGGTGCCACCAGTGCTCGGCCGCCTCTTCAGACACGCCCAGCGCCAGAGCTTCGGCCCGCGCTTCCTCCACGCTGCACGGAGAGCTCTCCACGGCCGCCGCCGCCGGTTCTTCTGTCTTCCCTGCCTTTCCTGGTTCGCCAAAAGGGGTGGGAGTGTGTCCCTCCACACACACTTCTCTTTTCTTCTCTCCTCTTCTCTTCTCTGTTCCGGCTTTTGTCCGGTTGCGTGCCGGACACGCCTCCGCACTGCCGTCCGCACCCCGGGAGCGCGCCTTTCGCGAGGAGTCCTGGCAGCGCGCTTTCGCCGTCCCGCCGTTGTGCTCGCTGTAGCCGGGAAAGCTCACGCTGCCTGCGGAAATGGCCAGCCACCCCGCGTTCTGCAGCGCCGCCGCAAAGCCCGCGCACCCCGTCAGCCGGTCCAGAAACGCCGCCGTTACCGGCACGTCCTGGCCATCCGTGGAGTGCTGATCCAGCCAGCTCCACAGGGCGTGCAGCCGCCCCACCACTGAGAACTCATCCAACTCCAGCTCCGCCGCGATCCGGACCACCGCCGGGTCCAGCGCGAGATTGTGACGCATCTTGATCCAGTTCATAGAACCCGTGCAGGATGCCAGGAACCGCGGAAAGACGCCATTGTGGGATGCGCAAAGAGGGTGCCTTAAAAGGGTGACACATCGCTTACCCTCAATGAGATGGGTGTGGTACACGCGCTCCTGTCCGGTTGCGAGCCGGACCGGAAAAATCGCGCGGATCCTTCAAACCGGCGGAAAAGGCCGCCGCTCCGCTCAGTTCTTCCCCTCCAGCGGGTGCAGCTTCACCGCCACCAACTCGGGCTGGAACCCGAAGTCGCCCGCCGAATCCGCCTGCGGTTCTCCCTGGAATCCGCCCGCTTCATAGACCGTCAGCTGCCGCCGGACGCCTTCCTTCAGCGCTGAGGCTTCCTGCTCTTCACTGCCGGGACCGTAGGGGAAAGGATCGATCATGGTGGTGCTCAGCCTCAGGGTCAGCGGCGCCGCCAGCGGATGGCCCGCCATGGACTCGATCCGCAGCCAGGGCTCCGGTTTTGCCGCCGGATCGCTCCCGGGCCGGGACTCCAGGATGCCCTCGACCTCCAAAAGCGTGCCCCATGGCGCACCGAGCAGGGGCTTGGCTGCCAGCTCACGCACCGGCAGCACGGGCGGCAACGGCTGTCGCGCCGCCAGGATCTCGGCCGCGCCTAACTCATGCGGCGCGGGAAAGCTGGAAACCCCGGCGGAAAAACCCGCCAGCCCCGCCACCGTCAGCGCGGTCAGGATCAGCAGGGGACGCAGAGTGCCGGGCACTTCTGGAGAGCACTTCATGATCAGCGGCCGGGTGGGGGTGTGGAGACGACCTGCTGCGTGATGCGGAAATCCGGCAGGTAGAACAGTTCGGATGCCTGGTATTCCCGCTCGTTCGCCCCACGGGCAATGCCCACGAAGCCGCCGCTTTCGTAGCCCCGCAGCACCACCCGCTCGCCATCCTGCGGCCAGGTCCAGAAGCGGTCCTGGGCAGGCGCGCGCAGGACGATCCGGAAACCGGGCTCGATCTCCCGTCCGCCCACCGTTTCCACGTAGAACTGCTTCGGCCCGCCGTAGCCCTTGAATGAAGCGGATTCCACGATCCCCTGCACCTCCAGCAGCTTGCCAAGGGAGTCCGCCAGCAGGGGCCGGGGCTCGGTCAGCTTCGCGTATTCCGTGTAGGGCTCCCGCTCGATCACCGGTGGTGGCCCAGCCTCATGCCGGGCCCACAGCCTGCCGGTGAGAAAGCCCGCGCCGCCCAGCGCCCCGGCACCCAGCAGGCACAACAGCCCTGCCAGCACCCCGCCGCGCGGGACCGTTCGGAGCGGCCAGGGAGTCATTCCCCCGAGCCTGCCTCCGGCGCGCGCCGAGTCGAGACGGAAAGCCGCCTGCGCCCCGGGCTAATTTCCCATCGACCCTTTCGCCATCCCGCGCTTTCCTTGCGCCATGGACGTCTCACAGGAAATCCCGCCCGACATGCCTGCCACTCTCTACTGGGCCCTCCTCATCGTCTTCGCGATGCAGAGCGTGATCATGCGCTACCTCTACCGGGTCTCGAAGCGGGTCGATCGCCTGACCCGGCTGATGGAAGACGGCGGGGCAGGGGAGTCCTCTTCCTCCTCACGCAGCAGCGGATCCCGGCGCGGTTCCCAGCGCGAATCCCGCAGCAGCCTGAGCATCGGGGAGAACGCCGCCCGCCGTGGGACCGGCTCCTCTGGAAGGACTTCAAAAGAAGAGGATCTGTCCCGCTACGATGGTTCCAAGCGCGATGAAACGCCGGGAAATGAGTCCGAAAGCGAAGAACGCAGCAGCGCCGAGCAGGGCCGCCAGTTCGCGGAATTTCTCAATGAGGACCCCGCCCGCATGGAGCTGACGAAAAAAGAGCAGTTCGAAGCGTTCCGCCGCTGGCGCTCCCAGAAGGGCTTGAACTGGCGGGGGAGCTGAAATCCGCGGGGTTTTGTAACGATGGGTAACAAGAGCTTACGCCTTTTTGGTCTCCCTAACGTTTTTCAGATTGCCCTTCGTTAGCCACTTTGCAGATTCTCGGCCCCGCCGGATTTCAACACCGGCGCAACTGCAAAAGAGCTTGTGAAAAATTTCACAAGCCCATAAAACGCCCCCGCCGAGCAATCCGACGTCATGGCCAATTTCTTTCCACGCTTGTCCATCCTTCTTCCCCTGAAGATCTCCTTTTGCGCTGTGGCTCTCTCCGGTGTGGTGGCCCTGTCGGTGACCTACTACTTCACGCCGAAAACCCTGGACCAGGGCTATCAGCCGTCCCAGCCGATCCCTTTCTCCCATAAGATCCACGTCGATCAGCTGGGCCTCGACTGCCGCTACTGCCACTCCTTCGTGGACGTGTCCGGGCATTCGAACGTGCCGACCTCCAACACCTGTTGGAACTGCCACCAGCACGTGCAGAAGGAGAGCCCGAAGCTGGCTCCGCTGCACCGCGCCATGGATGTGAACTACCCGGGCTACGACGGCCAGCCGATCGAGTGGGTCCGCGTTCACAAGCTGCCGGACTACGTGAAGTTCAACCACTCCGCGCACGTCAACCGCGGCATTTCCTGCCAGAGCTGCCACGGCCGCGTCGACCAGATGGAAGTGGTCTTCCAGGACCAGGCGCTCTCCATGGGCTGGTGCCTCGAGTGCCACCGCGCGCCGGAGAAGAACCTCCGCCCGCTGGAGGAAGTCTACAATCTCAAGTATGACGCCAAGAGCTACATCGCCTCCCACCCGGATGAGATGAACGCCCTGGGTGTGAAGACCACCGAGGATCTCGGGCTGAAGCTGAAAGCGGAGTGGCAGATCGCTCCGAAGGAAACTTGCTTCACCTGCCACCACTGATACTCCGCCGTCCTCCCGACCGCCCCCGTCTGACTTTCTCTCTTTTTTCCTTCTGCCTCACCGCTCATGAGCAAACGCATCTGGCACCATCCCGAAGTTCCCGCCGGCGACACGACCGTCTCCTGGCGCAGCGTCGGCCAGCTCGAAGACACCGCGGAATTCCGCACCTGGCTCGACCGTGAGTTCCCCCAGGGAGCCGCGCAGATGGAGAGCGAAGAAGACTTCGAGACTTCCCGCCGCACCTTCCTGAAGCTCATGGGCGCCTCCACGGCACTCGCGGGCTTCGGCCTGGCCGCCTGCCGCCGCCCGGAAAACTACATCGTCCCGTATGCCAAGGCTCCTGAGTGGGTCATCCCGGGCAAGGCGACGTACTACGCTTCCAGCATGCCCGCCGCCACCGGCGCGATCCCGCTGGTCGTGACCTCTTTCGAAGGCCGCCCGACCAAGGTCGCACCGAACACGCTCCACCCGGACGTGCGCGGCACCGACGCTTTCGCGCAGGCTTCCGTGCTGGATCTCTACTCGCCCTCGCGCTCCCGCCAGGTGCTGCGAAACGGCCAGGCCTCCAGCCGCGCCGATTTCGAAAAGGTCGTCACCCAACTGGCCGGCAACGCTTCCGCCAAGGTCGGCTTTGTCTTCGGCAGCGATGACTCCCCGACCCGCACCCGCCTGGCCGCGGACCTCGCGAAGAAGTTCGGCTCCGCCAAGTTCTACTCCTACGAAGCGCTGGAAGGCGAATCCGCCAAGGCTCTCGGCGCCGGCAACCGCCTGGTGGTCGACTACACCAAGGCCGACCGCGTGGTGACGCTCGACTCCGACGTCCTCTGCCTCGACTCCCACGGCCCGACCGCCGCCTACTTCAACCGCCGCAAGCCGGAAGGCGCGGACTACTCGAAGAAGGCCGACGAAAAGGGCATGAACCGCCTTTACGCCATCGAGACTTCCTTCTCGATGACCGGCGGCATGGCCGACCACCGCCTGCGCGTCGCCCCGAGCCAGGTGATCAAGATCGCCGCCTACATCGCCTCCGCTCTCGGCGTGACGGTCCCGGCTGGCGTTGAAACTTTCTCCGACGCCAAGCAGATCTCCTGGCTCGAGCCGCTGATCGCCGACCTCAAGGCCAACGCCGGCAAGTCCGCCGTCATCGCCGGTTCCCGCCTGCCTGCCGCCGTGCAGATGATTGCCCTCGCGATCAACCAGAGCCTCGGCAACCTCGGCGCTGGCAAGCCTCTCCAGGTGCTGAGCACCGGTGCCGCTCCACTCGGCGACATCGCCGCCCTGACCGCCGACCTCAACAGCGGTGCGGTCGAGACGCTGATTCTTTTCACCCCGTCGAACCCGGTTTACGACGCCCCGAGCGACCTGAAGTTCCTCGAAGCGTTCTCGAAGGCCAAGACCAGCATCCACTTCGGCCTGCGCACCGACGCGACCGCCCAGGTGGCAAGCTGGCACGTGCCGGTGAACCACTACCTGGAGTCCTGGTCCGACGCCCGCACCTCCTCCGGCGTTCACACGATCGTCCAGCCGATGATCCTGCCGCTCTACTCCGACTGCGTGAGCGAGCTGGAGTTCTACGTCGCCCTGCTCGCCGATGGCGGCAAGCTGGTGACCGGCGAAGGCGAAAAGGGCGCTGCGTCCCCGGCTTACGCCGAAGTCCGCAAGACCTTCACCGCCCTGGCCAACGACAGCGAGGAAGCCTGGAAGAAGTTCCTGCACGACGGCTACCTGGCCGGCTCCGCCTACAAGGCCGGCACCGCCACCGCCGACAGCGCCGCTTTCTCCGCTGCGATCTCCGCCGCCGTCCGCGGTGCCGGTGAAGCGGGTGGCCTGGAAGTCATCTTCGCCACCGACGGCTCCGTTTACGACGGCCGCTGGATCGACAACGGCTGGCTGCAGGAAGCTCCGGATCCGATCTCCAAGCTGACCTGGGACAACGCCGCCCTGATCGCCCCGAAGACCGCCAAGGACCTGGGCATTTACGACGAAATCATCGCCCTCCAGACCGCCCACGCCAGCGTGAGCGTCGACGGGGAAGGGGAGCACCGCAAGTCGCCGCTGATCAAGGTCACGGTGAACGGCGTCACCCTGGAAATCCCGGTGCTGGTCGCCTTCGGCCAGGCCGAGAACACCGTGGTGATCCCGCTCGGCTACGGCCAGGGCTTCGACAAGAACGACAAGTACGACCGCGGTCCGAAGAACACCGGCACCGTCGGGCTGGTCGGCGTGAACTCCGGCTTCAACGCCTACCCGCTGCGCACCGCCGCCACCGCCTACTTCGCCACCGGTGCGAAGGTGGATAAGTCCGGTGATAAGCGCTACCCGCTG
>JAQGPE010000047.1 GCA_028293225.1 Akkermansiaceae bacterium
CCTTTCCTCCGGAAGGGCAAATCATTCCGCCCCGGAGCAAAAAAGAGCCCCTGCGGGGACGTCACCCAACCCTATTGGGTTCTAAGGAATCTCACCCGGCGCAATATAATGATTTTGTGGGAGAAAAGAAGAAGGCGCGCCGCCTGACATTCCACATTACCCAATTCAACGTGGAACATCTGCGGAACATTCCCCGCATCAGCGCTGCTCCTTCAGCCGCGCCAGGTCTTCCTTGGTCTGATCGCGGAAATCTATTGTCCGTCGGTCACCGCTTCGGCTGCGGGGGTGGCGCCTGCGGCATCGGCGATCTTTTGGATGCCGTCGGCGATCTTCTCGTTGACCCCATTGGCGGCCTTCAGCGCGGTGATGTTGAGCCCGCGGGTTTTGATCAGTTCGCCGACGATCTTCTTTTCCCGGTCATTGCCGGCCGCTTTGACCTGTTCCAGCTGCTCGAGGGTGAGTTTCGCGAGCTGCTCCCGGTCGAGGCGGTCCTGTTCACGCATCGCCAGGTCCTGCCTTCGCAGGTCCTCAGCATCGGCCCTGTCCTCCCGGCGCTTGGCGATGTCCCACAGGGCTTTGCCGACCCCTCCGAGGACCATGACGACATTCGTGACGATGAGGGCGATGGTGGTTTCAGTCATGGAATTTTAGGCCGCTTTGCGGAAGGGCTGAAGGTCGTAGGTGATGCCATCGATGACGGCTGGCACGCCGGCGTGTACCTCGTAGTCGAATTCGAAGTCATCATCGCCACCAATGACCGGGTTTGGGTCAACGCCGAGGCGGCGGGCGGCCTCGATCGACACTTCGCCAACCTTGGCGGTTGGGCCGGTATCCCCGCAGACGCAGGCGACCCGCTTTCCGGTCTTGCGATTGGTGACCCACACCAGGCAGCCGAGGACGATGCCGGGCACCCCGACCAGCACCGCAGGCGGTACCACGGCATAGGGAACGGTTTGGGAGTTGAGCGCCTTGCCTCGGAAGTGCAGGCTGGTGTCCGGCTGGTAGTAGCGATCCTTCCAAATCCGCCCCCGGGCGTCCGTGTAGGCATTGGGCCCGCTCCCATCGGCGTCGATGTCCACGTCGCCGCGAAACTGGATGACATTGGGCGCGATCAGGGTCAAATCTTGGCCCTGAATGCGGGCCAAAACACGGGGTAAGAAAGGGGGCTTCATGATTTCAAAACAGGGGTGGTTGGGATCGCTTTGCCAAAATGGGGGTAGTCACTTCACGGGCTCGACCAGCTCGGGAGCGGTGGCCGTCCAGGTGCCGGTGCGCGGGTTGTAGGTGAGGGTGGAGCCCGGCGGGATGGTACCGCAGGAGGTGAGAGAGAGGAGGGCGTAGAGGCCGATGGCGGCGAGGGTGATGCGGAGCGGGAATTTCATGGTTTCAGGTGGGTTGGGTTTAATTTTTGCGAGGTAGATTGAGGCGGTTCAGTTGAAGACGACCCAGCCGACGGAGGTTTCCGCAGCCGGGGCGACAGCCCAGAAGAAGGTGCAGGAGCCGGCGGCAGGCACGGCGCGGAGGTCGCGCGCGCTGGCGTCGTTTGTGCGGGCTACCGGGATGACGATTGAGTTGGTCGTGACAGACGAGTTGGTGAGCACGAGCGAGGAAGCCCCGGCCGCGAAATTGACGGTTCCAGAGGTGCCGTTGATCGTCTTGGCACCCGTGGTGCCGGCGGCCGTGATGGTCTTCCCCGTGTCCGTGATGGCGGAGAGCGTGACGGAGGCGGCGGTCAAATTGCCGTTCGCGCTGTTCGCCGCGTTGCGGAGGGAAAAATCTCCGTCGGCATTGCGGCGCAGGCCGCCGCTGCTGGTGAAACCGATCTGTCCACTTACGCCCACGGAAAGGCCCGGCGCGGAGACCGTGCCTCCGAACATGCCGGCGCCGCCCACCCCCGCGCCGCCGGTGACGACCAATGCTCCGGTGCCGGTTGTGGTGCTGGCGGTCGCGTTGGTAATCGTGGTGATACCGGAGGCCGAGACGGTGGTGAACGCACCAGTGCTCGGCGTGGTTGCTCCGAGGGGTGTGGCATTGATTGCCGTGGCCTGGAAACTGCCCGCCGGAGTAATAGTTGCCGCTCCCGTGGTATCTCCTACTCCGCTGGGGCGAAGGCTTATGCCATTGGCCTGGCTCGATCCCAGGATGCCATTGGTGGTCGCAAATCCGCCCAGATTCACCCTTACCACATCCGTGCCGGCTACACTGAAACGGAAATCGTTGGTGGCAGAGCGGTATAATCCTGAGTTCGGCTCAGAGGTGAAGCTGTAAGCCGGAGTGGCAGCGGTGTTGTCGTCGGCCAGGTAGCGGGTCGCCTGCACGGGCCCGGTGCTGGTGATGCTGGAGAACGTGCCCGGCCGGTTCTTCGCCAGCGGATCGGCCGGGAAGAACGCCACGTTGATGCTCATCGCGGTCCCGCCGGTGACGGTGATCCGCGCGGTGGTTCCCTGGGCCAGGTGGACATAATCAATGGCGCCCGTCCAACTCTGGACAGTGTCCCAGGCGCCGGTCGCTTGGTTCAGGTATTGGAGCGCAACGGTGGCGCCGCCGAACGTTCCTTTCAGGATCAGGTCCTGGGTTTTCCCGCGAGCGACGCCCGTGATGTCATAGGAGTCGTTCGCGGTGATGACAGCCGGATTCGGCATCGGGACCGCGTGAAGCGGGATCATAAATGCCAGCACAGCCAGCATCAGCAGTTTCAGTGTTTTCATAGATTAGTAGGGCTGAGTGGATTTGCGAACGCCGCCGGCGATGATCTTGATCGTGCCGGAGCCGTAGGGCTGGAGAGCGATGGCGACGCCGGTGGCGCCGTGGGGGATGCGGCTCGGCGGCGTGCGGAGCGTGTAGATGCCGGGCTTGCTGGTACCGGCGAACCTCAAAGGATCGTAGTCCTCAGTCTTCATCGCGGACGTGGACGGGTTCGAACTGACCCCGGCGAAATACAAGCAGGCTTCGAGGCCCTTCATGTCCAAGCCGGAGGCGCTGACATCGATCGAGAAGACGCCTTCTACCAGGTCGCCGACGGCCCAGCCTGTGGTAGCGAAGGGCGACGAGAACAGGGCCTTGGCGTAGGTGCCGGGGGATTGAGCGACGGTGAGAATCTGCTGGTCGCCGCCGTTCTTCGTCGGGGTGATCAAGCTGGGTGAATTGTTCACCCAATTGGTTGCGACTCCTGACGCCGAACCGGTCAGGGTAGGGTTGCCAGTCAACCATATCCCGTCGGCAGGGTTGGTGTAGACCGGTGCCGTGGGCTGAATGAAGCCATCGACCGCAGAGAGGATGTAGAGCGCCTGCTTGTAACACGCGGCCGTGTTCGGGTGGGTGGGATCGGACGGGTCGAAATACTGTGGGAGAGCAGCACCGCCGGAGACCAAAGATGGATCCCACGGCAGCAGGGTGATTCCCCGGGCAATGGCGGCAGGCCGGAGAAGCGCATTCGTCGCGTCCACCAAGGAATTCGTTATAGCCACGCCATGGGGCGGGATCTCCATCCAGATGAACTGGCGCTTGGCCGCTACCAGGGCATCCCAGAGTAGGCCAATCCGGGCGGCGACTGTAGCGGCTGGCGCGCTGTCTAGGAAGATGTCATTGGTGCCAGCCATGCCGACGATGAGGTCGGATGACTGCGCCAAGAGATCCCCCATCGGCCCCGGATTGGCCAGCAGCTGATAGGCTCGGAAACTGGGGTAGCCGAAATCCCAATCCCCTTCCGTGCCGGATTCTTCCTGGTAGCCGTTCTTTGTTTTCCGGCGGGTCAGATCGAACCTCTGACCAAGCAATGCCTGCAGCCAGATCCAAACCGCGTTCGGCCCGTTGTAGGACTCATCAAAGGCCCATGTTTCCGCCGTGGCGACCGACAGGGTATTGCTCGGTCCGTAGGTGTTGAGAACAATGAATTTATCCCCCTGTGCTGCGATCACCGCGGCCTTCACATCGGCGCTGGTGGAGGTGATTACGCCGCCCGCATCGGTGGCCAGGCGGATCGTCATCTTGTTCGCAGCGTAGGTGACCAAGAGCGTCTGGTTGGCTCCAGAATTCACCTGCTGGATCGAGATCAGGTGAGGATTAGGAACCGTCGCCCGGATCTGGAAGCGCAGCCCGAAATTGGAGCCGTTGACCTGGAGGATGGAGAACACGTAGGACGTGCTAAAATTCATGATGCTGTCCCCGAACAGCTGGACCGTAGAAGCCCGGTAGCGGGCCACTGCTGCCGAGAAGTCCGGCTTGAAAAAGGTCCGGCCGAACTGCACGCCGGCGGCAATGGCGTCTTGAGCGGTCGCATAGGGACCTGGCGGAATCGGGCTGGCTGACTGAGCGAGGACCGCCGAAGCCGCGGCGGAATCAGCGGAGTCTGAAGCCTCGCCTGCGGAGATCTCAGCGTTGTTCGCCGAGGCATTGGCGTCCGTCGCGTAGTTCGCCGCCACGGACGCAGCCAGTGCGGCTTGATCGAGGATCGCCTGGGCAGCTTCGAGTCCCGAGTTCCTTGCCAAGTCCTGCACCGCCATGGTCGTCCGGTCTAGCTGGGCTTCGAGCGCCACCTTGTAGGAGTCCTGCTGCGTGAAGCTCTGCATCGTTTGCAGCGCCGGGGCATTGCGAACGATCTTGATCTGCTGGGCCGGAGGGATGGCTACGACCGTCCGCAGGCTCGTGCCGCTGATCGAGAAGCCCGACCCCAGCAGAAGCGCATAGGCGACCCCGTCCTCATCGATCCTCGCGACCGAAAGCCACTCGGGCTTGTCGAAGCGGAAGGTGACCGGGTAGGGAATGGAAGTGGAATTATTGCCCACGTAGGTCAGTTCGTTGACCGTGCTCTCGATGGCCATGGTGTTGCTTTTAAGGGGTGGAGGTAGGATTGGCGATTCGAAATACCGTTGACGTGCGCCCGTCAGTTCGGAGTGAAGTTCTTCACGGCCCCGAAGAGATCGCGGGCGAGGTGGGAAAGTGACCCGGCCGCGGCGGCTTCGGAGTTGAAATATCCCATCGCGGAAAGCAGAGCTTCGACGTCCTTGAAGTCCTTCGTGGCGTCCTGCTGGCCGGTGACGGCATCGGGAATATCCTTGATGGCGGCTCCAAGCTGTTTCGTTCCAGAGATGATGTCGCCCTCCTGGTGGTATTCCCCGGCGGCGGCAAAGATCGCGGCCTCCAGATTGTTGCCCAGCACGGGGATGCCCTGAAGCGGGCCGGTGGCGGCGGAGAGCAGGAGGCGCTTCGGGCTCCAGTTCTTCTCATCGAAGACCTCGTCATCATCGTCGCTCTTCGCGTCCCGGATGGCCGCGCGGAGGATGGCGGCGCCCATGCCGCCGATGCCCCATGTGACCGCCAGAACTCGGAGCTTTTCGGCCATCGGCCGGTCCGCCACCGCCCATGCCGAGAGCGCCATCTTCTGGCGCGCTTCAGAGGCGAATGCCCACGTCAGCTTTGCGAGCGGGCTCGTGTTGAGGTTCTCATAGATCGAGCGCTGCGAGGCCTTCACCGGCTGGGCGACCCGGTCCGTTGACCGCTCGGCCGCGGCGTGCGCCCACGCTTCCTTCTCTGCCTGAGAGAGGTTCTCCGGAGCGTTCTTCAGCTGGTAGTCGTAGACCATGGCGTAGGTCCCGGCGGTGAAGAGAGCGTCGGCGCCGCCGATGAGCTGCCCAAGTTTGCTGGTGGCGTAGGTCAACCGAGACGGCTTCAAGCCTTCGAGCCCGGCCATTGCCTGGCGAACCAGCGGTGGCATTTCGTGCATGCGGCGCTGGATGTATTCCGAGTGCATTGCCGTGCCCCAGTTCAACTGGCCGGTGAGGAGCTTCCCGAGGCGCACCGCGTAGGCTCCCGCCGGCATCTCGGCCAGAGCGGATCCAAGCTGAAGTGACTGGATCACCAGCACCGAGGCCCGGCCGACCAGGGCGACGGAAGCCGCGTGGTTCACGAGCCGCCCAAGGATGCTGTTGAAGGCAAGCTGGCTGGCCGCGTCCTTCGTTCCGCCCTGGGCGAAGTACTCAAGCCACTTCCCCAGAACCTTCGAAGCCTCCTCTCCACCCTTCTCCTCGATGCTGTTGCGGACGTCGCGGTTGTTCAGGAGCGCCGCGGTGTCCGTGCTGACTTTCGCGAAGGCCATCCAGTGCTCCATCTGCATCGTGTGCCGGATGTAGGTCTGGAGGCTGTCCCGGAATTCCGGCTCGGCGACGCTTATGCCGCGAGTCCGGAGCGCGCCGGGCGTGGATGAGGTGGCGCTGATGGCCGCGCCGGTGACCGGATCGTTCATTTCCCCGCTGCTCACCTTCTGGGGTGTGACGGTGAGCGGCGAATACAGGGCGTTCTGCGGCAGATCCACGCCATAGAGGTCGCGATAGATAGGATTCAGGCGGGCATACTCGGAAGTGTATTGCTCGGTCAGGTAGCCGCGCAGAGCCTTCGCTTCCGGCGAGAGCTGGGCTTCGATCTGATCGACGAAAGCTTGGGTGTAGTGCCACTTCGTTGATGGCGTTCCTTCCATGTGCCGTTTCCCGTCCGGCTGCCGCCACATCATCGTCGCCTGGATCGCCTCGGCGGGTGTCAGCTTCATCTTCCCGCCGTTGGCGTCGGCGGTGATGCTGCGTTTGCTGGTCAGTTCGTAGCGGAGCACGTCGCCGCGGTATTCACTGCCCGCCTGCTGGGTGAAGAAATCCCGGAGTCCGGTCATCTTCGCATTCACGGCGTCAGTCTTCACGTTCCCAGCCTTGTCGATGGCGGCGACGATCGCGTTGCCCTCCTTGGACTCGCGGCCGAAAGCGAAGTGCATCACCTGCTCAAAGCCGGAGAGAGACAGCAGCGCGCCGCGGAACTTGCCGCCAAGCCCGGTGTCCTTCTCCATCTTGTCCAGGCGCTCGTTGTAGCCCCCTTCCTTGCCGGTGTCGGCGCGCAGGGACTTCCGGGCAATCTCTCGGTCTTCC